>DASSGP010000357.1:0-11327 GCA_035693405.1 Rudaea sp.
GGCGTGCTGATGAAAAAGGTCCGTACCGACTAGCGGCACCTCTCCCGCCGGCGGGAAAGGTCGGCGCGCGGAAACCATCGGGCGATCGACCCCGCTGAGCCAGCCGCGAGGCGCGGGAGCGGCCTTCGCCATTGCGTTAGAATGCGCCCCCGCTTTCGAGGATATCCGCCATGGATTACGCCGCGCGCGACCGCCTGACCGCCGAACTCGACTCGATCCGCGAGCAGGGACTGTACAAGACCGAGCGCATCATCACGACGCCGCAGTCCTCCGCGATCCACACGACCGAAGGCCGCGAGGTGCTGAATTTCTGCGCGAACAATTATCTCGGTCTGGCCGATCATCCCGACATCATTGCCGCAGCGAAACATGCGCTCGACACGCACGGCTTCGGCCTGGCGAGCGTGCGCTTCATCTGCGGCACGCAGGACCTGCACAAGCAGCTCGAAGCGGTGATCTCGAAATTCTTCGGCACCGACGATGCGATTCTCTACACCAGCTGCTTCGACGCCAACGGCGGCCTGTTCGAAACGATCCTCAACGAAAACGACGCGGTGATCTCCGATGCGCTGAACCATGCGTCGATCATCGACGGCGTCCGCCTGTGCAAGGCCGAGCGCCGCCGTTACGCGAACAGCGACCTGGCCGAGCTGGAAAAACACCTGCAGGAAACCCAGGGCAAGCGCACGCGACTGATCGCAACCGACGGCGTGTTCTCGATGGACGGATTCATTGCCAGGCTCGACGAGATCGTCAAACTCAAGGAGAAATACGGCGCTCTGCTGATGGTCGACGATTCGCACGCGACCGGCTTTGTCGGCCCGACCGGGCGCGGCTCTGCCGAGCTGCACGGCGTGCTCGACAAAGTGGATATTTTTACTTCTACCCTCGGCAAGGCGCTCGGCGGCGGATCCGGCGGCTTCACGACCGGGCGCAAGGAGATCATCGACCTGCTGCGCCAGCGCTCGCGCCCGTACCTGTTTTCGAACACGCTGCCGCCGCCGCTGGTCGCGGCCTCGATCAAGGTGTTCGAGATGCTCAGCAGCAGCACCGCGCTGCGCGACAAGGTCAACGACAACGCGCTGTATTTCCGAGAGCGGATGACGCAGGCCGGCTTCGACATCAAGCCCGGCACGCACCCGATCGCGCCGGTCATGCTGTACGACGCGAAGCTCGCGCAGCAGTTCGCGAAGGAACTTCTGGCCGAAGGCATCTACGTCATCGGCTTCTTCTTCCCGGTCGTGCCGCAAGGCCAGGCGCGCATCCGCACGCAGATGAGTGCGGCGCATACGCGTGCGCAGATCGATCGTGCGGTAGCGGCATTCGTCAAGATCGGCAAGCAGCTCGGCGTGCTGAAGTAGAGCGCAGGTTTGTCACGCCTTGTCGAGCGGGAGTAAACTCGCCATTCGGAGCCGCGCAGCGCCGCGGTGCAGGCACGGCTCCCCGGTCGCGGGCACGGACCACGCCCGCGTACAGCGCAAGATTCGGGCTGCGTCGATCGGAGCACGCGGCCCGAGGAGGCTTCAGCCATGAACGAGCCGCGACTCCAGCGTTTCCTGCACGATCAGCACTCGTCTTTCGAAACCATTCAGCACACGCGCGCAGTCACCGCGCAAGAAACCGCCGCGAGCGCACATATCCCTGGCAGCGCGATGGCCAAGACCGTGATGGTGAATCTGGATGGCCACCTTGCGATGGTCGTCGTACCCGCCGCACGGCGCGTGCATCTTGGACGCCTGTGCCACGATACCGGCGCGCGCGTCGCCGAACTTGCCACCGAATCCGAATTCCGCGACCTGTTTCCGGACTGCGAGGTCGGCGCGATGCCACCGTTCGGCAATCTGTACGGCGTGGAGGTCTACATCGACGAAAGCCTGGTCAGCGACGCCGACATCGCGTTCAACGCCGGCACACACACCGAAGTGCTGCGCATGCCCTACCGGGAATTCGAGCGCCTGGTCGCGCCCCATCACGTGCACTTGATGCACTGAGCGGAAAGGCGAGCGTGGGATGGCCTGAGCGCGGCTATACCGATCATTCACAGCGTGGATGCTGTGAGCGAACGATGTCGTGGGCTTGAAGCCACCGCTCGCGCAAGAGACCTCCGTCGCCGTTGCGCCTTACCGTGACTGATGGCATAGACGCTGCAGTTCGACGCAACCATTGCGCGGGTGCTTGCATCCATATATTCGCTACGGACGCGTCGGTGAGGCGGCAAACCCGCCGAGTCTCACCGCCTCGCCGGCGATTCCGCAGCGCGGCGAATTCCGGGCACGCATGCATCGACGCGATGCACGGGATTTTCCGCGGTAATCGACCACGGCTTTACCTTCCACTGGGCGACAAGGAGTTTTCCGCGTCGCACGGAGGTTCTTTGCCTGATCCACGGAGCAGGACAAGAAGGTGAACGCTCAGTGCAGCGCTGCAGTGTAAGAATCTCCAGCGACCGAGTTCCTACGCTTCATTCACCGAAGAGGACAGGAAATGAAAGTCCAACGCATCGCAGTCGTCACGTTTGCCGCTTTGGCAAGCGCATTCTCCGCACAGGCACACCAGATCGACCCGGGCGGGAAGATCAAAGTGGCGTGTCCGGCTTCCGATACGGTGCGCATGACGACCATTTCCCGCGCCGTCGACGACAGCCACTACTGGGCCGCCCAAGCCACACGCAAGCAGATGCTCGCGCTCGCGCGCCAGGCGTGCGAACGCGGCGCTGCAGTTGTCACGTTCGTCCCGCCCGCCGACCAGCGTTACCTGCCAGATGAGCGTGAGGTCGTCGAGACACCGCGGTCCGGCCGCGCCGGCACTTGATGTATGCGGGTGGGCGGAGCGTACGCCCGCCCCATCGAGTCAACCGGGTACGTGCTCAATAGGCGCCCTGACTCCAATACCCGACGCGCAACCCAGACTCCGTTTCGACAACGGCCATCCAGACTTCGGCAAAATGGTCGAAATCCAGTCGCGCCATCTGCTCATCCGAGCATTGCAGCCGCATTACCATCCAGTAACGGAAGTTCGAGTCGGTGACTTCCGGTGCAATCGGACGAAGGTAGCCTGGCTTGAATGACATCGGCTCGCGGAGGCTCGTGGCGTTCGTGAAGTCGTTGCCGCCGAGCTCGGGATCCGGATACTCCGGGTAGTGCATTTCCTCGATGCCACTGTCCTTCAGCGTGAGTCGGTATTCGTCTTCGAAAAACCGGCGCACTGCATCGATGTCCATCGCTCGCTGGAGCCACGGCGCAAGCAGACCATGCACCCCCGCCCAGTCGCGCGCCAGCGCCTTGTGTCCCAGGTCCATGCCAAACTCGCGGACATTGTCCTGCATGATCGACACCTCCCCCGTTGTTGACTCGATAGAGAGCCTGCAAGACTCATCGATGGAAACGTCAGACAGGGCAGAATCCGACAGCTATTCGCTACCGATGAAGCTGGATGTGACGGAGCCGCGGCCCTTGACCTTGGTCAGTGATGGTCGATGCCCCCCGGCCGCTCGACATGGATGTACATGCTTTTGTCCTCGTAGCCGAGCTTGCCGACGACGCGCACGCGAACGATGTAGGCGCCAGACGGCAATGCCTTGCCGTCGATGACGTCGACCGCGGTCTGCATCGGCAGGCCGCCGATGTGCACGGTCGGATCCGTGCGGATGCCCTTGTGCGTCGGAACCTGCTGCCCTTCCAGGGCCGTGACGACGGGTCGAATGCGCTTGCGCCACCGTCCGAATCCGCAGAGCGGTGCGCATGCCCCGGCGACAGCGCCGCGCACCTGCGGCCCTGAGGCGAAAACAACACAAGAGCCGGCTGGGGTCGTCCGATGGATGCCTAGACGTCCATATTTCGTCTTACTCGCATTCGCTCCCACCATGAGACGGGCGCGACTGCAAGCCAAGCACGGGAATGTTTGCGAAGTGCGCAGAGTTTCTTAAGGTTTCCAGCAAACGAAACGGCGGCTGAACGGCATCTCGGCGAATTCTCGGAGTCGTGAACCAGGCGCCGTACTTGGGGGATTGACGTTTGCGGTCGTTGTGCGCCTCGGGGGCCGCGCGCGAGCGCTAAAGGTCCCACAGTGAACTGGAGGAGAAGACTAATGAACGCACAAACTCGCATCATGCGGCGCATCGGGGCGTCGTGCGCCCTCGCATTCGCGCTCGGTGTCACGGCCAACGCGCGTGCCGACAACGGCTATCAGTTGCAGATTCTCGTGTCCGACGGATCGGTCGCGGCGAAAAACCTCACACCCGACCCGAATCTGGTCAATGCCTGGGGCCTGGCTTTCTCGGCGACCAGCCCAGCCTGGGTCGCCGACAACGGCACAGGATTGTCGACGATCTATAACGGCAACGGAGACATTCTTTCGCTGGTCGTGCAGATTCCCTCGCCGTCTGCTCTGACCGGCGGCACACCGACCGGAATCGTTGCCAATGTGACGACCGCGGCGACAAGTTTCCCCGTGGGCGGCGCAGCCAGCAGATTCATTTTCTCCACGGAAGACGGAATCATCGCCGGCTGGCCCGGTACTGGCACGCAGGCGATTGTCGGCGTGGACAACTCGGTGAATACGCATGGTGCGGACCATGCCATCTACAAAGGTATCGCCTTGAGCGCGGGTGGCACCGGACAGCTTCTCTACGCGACTGATTTCCACAACGGCCGCGTCGACGTATTCAACAACACGTTTGCGCCGGCGACACTGCCGGCAGGCGCATTCACCGACCCGAACCTTCCGCCCGGTTACGCGCCATTCGGCATCCAGGCAATCAGCGGCAACATCTACGTGACCTATGCCCAGCAGGTTCCCGGGAGCAACGATGAAGCCCACGGCAAAGGCCTCGGCGTCGTCGACGTCTACGATCCGAATGGCGTGCTGCTGGATCGCGTTGCGACGCATGGCAGCCTCAACGCACCGTGGGGCATCGCGATGGCGCCGGCCGGATTCGGCAAGTTCAGGAACAGTCTGCTGATCGGCAACTTCGGTGACGGCTCGATCAACGCCTACGATTCGGCAACCAATGAGCCGCTCGGTCAGCTGCGCGGGCAAGACGGCAAGACAATAAAGATCGACGGATTGTGGGCGTTGGAATTCGGCAATGGTTTCAACAGCCAGCCCGTCAACACGCTGTTCTTTACCGCCGGACCCAACGATGAGAACAACGGGGTCTTTGGTCGCATCGACCCGCCAACGCCGAGCGGGCACAACGGCGGCGGTGGTGACGACCAGGGCGACGACAACGACGACCAGGGCGGCAACGATCAGGGCGGAGGCGACTGAACCCGCTGCAGGACCTGCAGTCGCTGCAGGACCTGCAGTACACGCTGGAACGTGTGGCCGCCCGTGGGCGGCCACACGCTATTTCGCCGTTCGCAACACCAACGTCGAAGCCAGCAGCAATGCGCCGAGCACGACGAACAGCCAGAAGAACGGCTTGCCAGCGTAGGCAACCGTCGCCAGGCCGCTGACGATGTAGAACGCGCCGATCAGTGACGGAGCGAATTGGGCGTCGCGCGCACCCTTGCCGATTCGCCACCAGCTCCATACGCAGATCGCGCCGAGCACGAACATGCAGCCGCTGCAGAAATGCCATACGGCGAGGATGATCGCCACGGTGCCAGCATCGAGCGCCGGTGCCCTGGCGAACTCCTCGGCCAGGCGCTTGGCGTTCGAATCGTGACCGAACGCGCCGAGCGCGATGACGATGGCGGTGAGCAGGAATACGATCGAAGCGATCTTGCGTGCCATGTGACTTCTCCCTATGTCCTATGTCGCGGCTTCCACGGGCTTACGCCACCACCAACGGCTTGCCGGTTTCGAGCAGCGTCTTCAAACTCGCCAGGATCTGCACCCAACCGCCCTTGACTTGTTCGGCCGTCAATGGCGCATTTTCCACTTCGTGCACGACAGTCAATTTGCAGTTTTCTCCCTTCTGCTCGATCTGATAGCTGACCTTCGACAGTTCGTGGCTCAAGTTCGGATCCCAATGCACGCGCCAGGTGTGCACGAGCTTGTGCGGCGGATCGCATTCGAGCACTTCGCCATCGACCATCTTCGTGCCATCGGCGGTCGTCGACAGGAACGGTTCGCCCTTCTTGAGCTTCGAGCGGATTTCCGTGCCGTGGAAATACTGGCGCGTGAATTCCGGTTCGGTCAGCGCACTCCACAGTTTCGCCGGGGTCGTGCGGATGTAGGTTTCGTAGACCAGCTTGGTGTCGGACATGGATTCCTCCAGTGCAGTCTTGAGCCGCGAAAGCGCCGCGGCCATCGGTTCGGTGTAGCGGCTGACCCAGCGGTCGTGAATGCGCCGGATCGGCACGCGATTGAGGTAATGCAGTTTTTCCCTGCCCTTGCGCTGGGTGACGATGAGCCCGGCGTGTTCGAGCAGACGCAGGTGTTTCATCACGCCGAAACGGGTCATCGCGGCGTGCTCGCACAGGTCGGCCAGCGTCTGCCCGTCGCGCCGGTTCAGGCGATCGAGCAGCTTGCGCCGGAACGGATCGGCAAGCGCCTTGAATACGTCATCCATCGCGGCTCGATAATAGGTGACTTTTTAGTCACATGTCAAGCATGTGTACAACCGGCGCGGCCGCGAGGTAAGGTTCGAGCGTATCTGCGCCCAACTCCACTCGAACCATGTTCAGCCGCGCCATCGTCCGTCCACCGGCCGCCACGTTTGCCTCGGGAATCACCAGCGCTGCACTGGGCAAGCCCGATTTGGCGCTCGCGCTGGAGCAGCACGCGCTCTACTGCGCCGCACTGGAGCAATGCGATCTGACCGTCACGCGGTTGCCGCCGGATACGGACTTTCCGGATTCCACATTTGTCGAGGACACGGCGATCGTCACCCCGTTCATCGCGATCGTCACTCGCCCGGGCGCACCGAGCCGCCAAGGCGAAACGGCCAGCATCGCCGCCACGCTGACGCAGTTCTATTCGTCGATTCACTCGATCGTGGCCCCCGGAACGGTCGACGCTGGTGACGTCTGCCAGGTCGACGACCATTTCTTCATTGGCATTTCGGCGCGCACGAACGAAGCCGGCGCGCGCCAGCTCGCGGCGATCCTCGCCGAAGAGGGTTATACGTATGTCACCGTGGACATTCGCGGCATCGGCGGCATCCTGCACCTGAAAAGCGGCATTTCCTACCTCGGCGATGGACGGCTCGTGCTGATCGAGGAGTTGGCCAGGCACGCAAGTTTCCGCGACTATGAAATCGTGTGCGTCGACCGCGAAGAAAGTTATGCCGCAAACTGCCTGCGCGTGAACGATCAAGTGATTCTTGCAGCGGGTTATCCTCGCTTCGAATCGGCGATCCGCGCCTTCGGTTATCCTGTCATGGCGCTGGACGTGTCCGAATTCCGCAAGATGGACGGCGGACTGTCCTGCCTGTCGCTGCGTTTCTGAAGGGGCCACAAGATGTCGAACAATCTGGATCGCCGTGAGTTCCTCGCCGTGAGCGCAGCGGTGGTCGGCGGGGCCATGTTGCCCGCCGTCGCGCTTGCCGCTGCCAAGGACGATGCGCCGCACTGGTCCCACTATCGCGACGCGATCGTCATCGACTCGTGCAGCGGACCCGGACGCGACGCGGACGCCGCCGACCGGCCGCCGCTCGACGCGCGCGAACTCGCCGAAATCCGTGAGTCCGGTGTGACCGCACTGAATTTCACGGTTGGCACGATCGGCAGCTACGCGAACGATTACAACGACACGATCCGGAATATCGCCTACTGGGACCGCGAGATCGCAGCCCATCCCGAGGCGCTGATGAAGGTCACCCGCGGCGCGCAGATCGACGAGGCCAAGCGCGCCGGGCGCCTGGGCGTGATCTACGGGTTCCAGGACACGACGATGTACGGCGAAAATCTCGACCGTTTCAACCTGTTCCACGACTTCGGCGTGCGCATCGTGCAACTGACCTACAACCGCCGCAACCTGATGGGCGACGGCTGCCTCGAACCCGGCAACGCCGGCCTGAGCAAACTCGGCCGGGCGATGGTCGAAAAAATGAATGAGCGCGGCGTGCTGCTGGACCTGAGCCACTGCGGGCAACGCACGACGCGCGAAGGCATCGAGGTATCGAAGAAGCCCGTGGCGGTCACGCATTCGGGATGCGCGGCGGTCAACGACAATCCACGTAACAAGCATGATGAAGAACTGCGCCTGCTCAGCGAGCGCGGCGGCGTGATCGGCATCTACGTCATGCCGTATCTGCGCAGCGAGGGTCAGGTGACGGCTGACGATGTGGTCAGGCATATCGAGTACGCAGTGAAGGTTTGCGGCGAGGACCACGTCGGCATCGGCACCGACGGCACGACCTCGGCCGTCGATGTGACGCCCGAATTCAGGAAAAAATTCGCCGAGATCACGGCCGAGCGGCAGAAACGCGGCATCGCCGCCCCCGGCGAACGACCGGACTCTTTCATATTCGCGCTGGACCTCAACATGCCGCGGCGTTTCGAGAAAATCGCCTGGCTGCTGACGCAACGCGGCTTCGGCGATGCGCGCATCGAAAAAATCCTTGGCGGCAACTTTGCGCGGCTGTTCCGCGAAGTGATCGTGTAGCCAAGGTCAGGCGCTGCCTTTGCCGATATCTCTTTGCTCTATGAATCCCGCTTCTCGCGACGATTTTTCAGCCTACGCCCAGCCCAAAGGCACGGCCCACAAACCACACGCCGGCGACCAGTGCGATTGCCGATGAGCCGCCGACGAGAACGCCGGGGCGGTAGAAGCGCGCCTGGCGCAACACGTATATCAGCGGGACCACCGCGAGCACGACCGTCAACTGGCCGATCTCGACGCCGACGTTGAAGCCGGCCAGCGCGAGCGCGAGTGCGCCGCGCGGCAGACCCAGATCGTTCAGCACGCTGGCAAAGCCGAAGCCGTGAACCAGGCCGAAGCAGAACGCGAGTGCCCAGCCGCGCCGCGTCACGATCGGCCAGATGTTGTTCAGCGCGGCGAGCAGCACGGACAACGCGATCCCGGACTCGACGAGGCGCGAAGGCAACCCGATCACGCCGAGCGCCGCCAAGGTCAACGTTATCGAGTGCGACACGGTGAATGCGGTCACGACCGCGAGCACGCCGAGCAGTGCAGAGCGCAAGGAAACCACCGGCATCCACGCCCGCTCACGGCGGATCAGCACGGCCGGCAGCAGCAACGAGATCAGGAACAGCATGTGGTCGTAACCGATCCAGATGTGGTGCATGCCGTCGCCGACAAACTGCGCGAACGTGTTCCAGGGCGATGCCTGCGTCAGGTCGAACTGCTGCGTGGGCTGCTCCGGCGAAAGCACGGCACTCCGCGACGCGCCGTCGACGTCGAGCCGCAATAATCCGCGGTGGCCCGGATCCAGGTCGAACAACATCCGGTAGTCGACGCCCAGGCTTGTCAAAACCGCCGGACACTTCGCCGTGAAACGCAAGACGGCGTAGGCGCCATCGCTGTGCTCGTCGACCAGCAGTTCTCGGCTTTCCGGGCGGCAACTGGCGCCGGCGCTGGAAAGCGCAAGGCGCTGAAGCGCGTAGGAGAATAAATCCTTCTCGCGCCCACGCACTTCACCCCAGGTGATAGTGCCGTCGCGGTCGGCGTCGAGATCGACGGCAAGATCCAAGTCGCGCAGCGCGACGTCCCACTGGCCTTGAATCTCCGCGTCGCCCGAATTCGTCGACAGCACGAGGTAGCTGTCGCTCGGTTTGTGGGCCGATACCCCGCTCGCACCCAGGAGCAAGAGCAGGCACAAACAGGCGCGCATCATTGCTTTGCCCCACGATTGATTTGCTGCACCTGGTTCGCCAGCAGCAACAGCTGCGGCGCTTCGATGCCCGTATCGCGCAGCCAGTCGAGCGCAGGCTGAGCGGCTTGCGCGTCGCCGGCAGCGATTGCGCATTCGAGCAGGATGCGCGCATCCGCGGGTTCGCGCTGCACGGCAAAGTTGCCGCGCGCAAGATCCAGAGCGCGCACTGGGTCGCGCTGTACCTCGATGGCGAAACGCGCCTGTTCGCGCTGATGCGTCCGGTCGCCGCGCGCGCGCGCCTCGGCGAAGCGTTGCGAGAGAATCTCGCTCAGCACAGCCGCGTCGGCGTCGGCATCGCGTTGGGCAGCGATGGTGAGGCGCAACAGCGTGGCATCTGCTTGCGCGGCGTCTTCGCCGAGCAAGGCGCGCACATCACGCGCGCGACTCTGATCGAGCAGCAGGTCGGCATATGCCGCGCGTGTGTAGACATCGTCCGCGACCAGCGTCAGCGCCTGCTTGAATGCCGCTTCCGCCGGCGCGGCTTGACCGAGTCGCGCGCGCGTCTCTGCCAGCGTCGTCCAAGCCCAGGCGCGCTCGGATGCGGAAGCGCCGGTAGGTTCGGTCAATGCTTGCGCGAGCAGTTGTTCGCCTTGGCGCGCTCGTCCGCTCAATGCAGCAGTCGAGGCTGCGCACGTCGCTCCGACCAGCGGATCGGCAACGGGTATCAGTTTCAGGCAAGCCGCGCGCGCGGCGCGCACGTTGCCGCGAACTTGCTGGATGTTCGCAAACAGCAGCCAGGCGCCTGCATCGAACTGGTCGGCCTTCAGCGCCGGTTCGAGCTGAGCGAGCGCGGCATCGAATTCGTGGTGGAACTGCAGGATGCGCGCACGCATGACCAGCACTTGCGGCGGCGCTGGATTCATCGCCCACCACTGTCCAAGCGCTACCTGCGCGTAGCCGTAGGCGCGCGGGTCGGAAAAGGTCTGGCCAAGTTCGATGTACCGGCGCGCGTTGGCGAGCGCGTCGGCCAGCGTGATGCCGGCAGCTTGCGCGCGTTCGCCGCGAATCTGGCGCAGCGCGACGACCGCCGGCGACAGACGTTCGAGTACGATGTCGTCTCCGTCGGGCCGATGCGGCACGGCAGCGGCCGTTGCCGCGCAGAGCAAAGCGGCGGCAATCGCCGCCGCCCTGCCCACCGCGCTACGGATGATGCGGATTGTCGTTCGCATCGGAGTCTTCGATCGTGTCGAACAGGATGTCGATGAAATTGATATCGACCGGATCGAGCGTCTCCGCCTCAGGACCCATCCATGGAAACAGGAAAAAGAAAGCCGAAAATTCCATCGTCGGCTGCGGCGGCGGCTGCGGCTGATTGCCGGCCGCCAGCGCGGTCGAAGCGGCGACGGCCGTCAACATCGTTGCAAGGAACTTCGTTCGGATACGCATGGCGCGCCTCACTTGGCCGAGGCCATCACGCCGTTCGCGCCATTCGGCGATCCCGGCAGCGGCGGATTGATATACGGGAAGGTCTGGCCGAAATCGCTCGCCGAGAGGGACGTGCCGTCGGTATACGGCAGCTGCCCATCCGGCGCCTGATCGGCCG
>DASSGP010000358.1:0-6864 GCA_035693405.1 Rudaea sp.
TTGTCGATGCCATAGGCCAGCGCGGCCGCGGTCGGCTCGTTGATGATGCGCTTGACCTCGAGGCCCGCGATGCGGCCGGCGTCCTTGGTCGCCTGGCGCTGCGAGTCGTTGAAGTACGCCGGCACCGTGATGACCGCTTCGGTCACCGGCTCGCCGAGATAGTCCTCGGCGGTCTTCTTCATCTTCATGAGGATCTTGGCCGAGATTTCCTGCGGCGACAGCTTCTTGCCGTCCGCCGTCTCCAGCCATGCATCGCCGTTGTCGTGCGCGATGATCTTGTACGGCACGAGATCGAGGTCCTTCTTCACCTCGGCGTCGGTGAACTTGCGCCCGATCAGGCGCTTCACCGCATAGAACGTATTCTTCGGATTCGTCACCGCCTGGCGCTTGGCCGTAGCGCCGACCAGGACTTCGTTGTCCTTGAACGCGACGATCGACGGCGTGGTGCGATCACCCTCGGCGTTCTCGATCACGCGCGTCGTGTTGCCCTCCATGATCGCGACGCACGAGTTGGTCGTGCCAAGGTCGATACCGATTATTTTGCCCATGTTTCAGTCTCCGGAAATTCTCTGATTTTGTTGCGGCACGTCTCGCCGCGCATGGCTGCAATACTGGGGTCGGCGCAGCTCAATTCAAGCGTCGGATGGCTTTGCGATCGCGACCAGAGCCGGGCGCAAAAGGCGATCGTTCAGCGCGTATCCTTTCTGCATCACCGCGACGACCGTGTTCGGCGCCTTGCCCGGCGCAGCGACCATCGTCATGGCCTGGTGCCGCTCGGGATCGAACGGCTGGCCGAGCGGATCGATCGGCTTCAACCCGTTGACCTCGGCCACCTTGAGCAGCGCCTTCAGCGTGAGGTCCATGCCCTCGCGCAGCGCCGCGACATCGGCATTGTCGACCGCCAGGCCTCGCTCGAGGCTGTCGCAGACGGGCAGCAGGTCGCCGAGCAGCCGCTCGTTGGCGAACTTGCGGGCCTGCTCCAGATCGCGCTGCAGCCGCTTGCGCTGGTTCTCGATCTCGGCGCGTTCGCGCAGCAACACGTCGCGCATCTCGCCCAGCTTGTTTTCGTACTCGGTCAGCTTCTGGCTGAGCTGGTCGACGTCGGTCTGGACGGCGTCGGCGTTTGCAACGTCGTCGTTCGGCGAACCACGCTGATTCGGGTTGGTGTTTTCCATCATTCCAAAAAGCTCCGCAAAGAAAAATCGGCCGCGGCAAGAGCTGCGTTCCGCAGGATTTCCCGCTCAATCTGCCCTCTCCCAGGCACTTGCGACTTACCGCAGGAGCGCCCCTCACCCTAACCTCTCCCGCAGAAGAGCCAGCGGAGAGAGGGGACAAGGTCTCCACGGCGGCACTGCCGCCGTGGAGCGCGGAATCTATGGGGCCTGCCGTGACTGATTCAAGGCGTTCGACAGGATCTGCGCGGTCGCCTGCACGACCGGTATCACGCGCTGGTAGGCCATCCGGGTCGGCCCGATGACGCCCAGAACGCCCAGCACCCTGCCCTCGACGCCATACGGCGCCGTGACGACGCTGCAACCGTCCAGGGCCGTAAAGCCCGATTCTTCGCCGATGAACAGACGTACGCCCTCGGCATGCGAACAGTTTTCCAGCAGCAGCAACAGGTCGCGCTTGCGCTGGAACGCCTCGAACAGCTCTTTGAGCCGGTCCATGTCGGCCAGGCCTTGGGAGCCCATCAGGTTGACCTGTCCGGCCACGAGCATGTCGGCGCCCGGACGATCCGTGAACGCATCCTGGGTCACGTCAACCGCGGCGACCATCAGCTGATGCAGCCGGTGACTGGTCTCGCGCATTTCGAGCAGCATGCGCTCGCGGATCTCGGCCATGCGCAAGCCGGCGTAGTTCGCGTTCAGGAAATTGGCGACCTGCTCGAGCTCGCTGGCCGTGTAGACCCGTTGCGTCGTCGCCACGCGGTTCTGCACTTCATTGTCCGTGAACACGAGGATGACGAGCACCCGATTGCCGCCAAGCGCGACGAAGTCGATGTGCCGGAACGGAAACTCCTCGCGTTTGGGAACCGTCACCACGCCGACGAAGCGCGTGACATCCGAAAGCAAGGACGATGCCCCGTTGAGCAGGTCCTGGGTCGGCGCCTGACTCGGCAGCCCAAGACGCATCTGCTCGATCTGCTCGGGTTCGAGCGGCGTGAGTTCGAGCAGGCTGTCGACGAATACGCGATAGCCCTGGGCGGTCGGGATGCGGCCGGCCGACGTGTGCGGCGCCGAAAGCAGACCGATTTCCTCGAGGTCCGACATGACGTTGCGGATCGTCGCCGGACTGACATCGAGGCCCGAATTCTTCGCCAGCGTGCGCGAGCCGACCGGGTGGCCGTCGGCAATGTACTGCGCTATCAGCGTGCGCAGAAGCTGCCGCGCGCGGGCATCGAGCTTGGGGCCGAACGGTGCGGACATGATGCAGGACGGTCGAAGACAGGAATCAAGCTAGCAATGCTACGCTCAGTAATCAATATGGTCTGTGTTCCACGTCGTTCAAGGCGAATGGCGGCCCGCAAATGGTGCCGCCAGTCTGATCCGCCGAGTCTTGGCGTTGCCGCCGACGCGTGCTAGCTTCGCGCCGCCACCTTCCTCCCGACCCTCCTCGAGCATGCTGCAATCGTTGTACGTCAAGGATTTCGCCATTGTCGGTGAGACCGAGATCGCCTTTGCCGGCGGGCTGACGGTCGTCACGGGCGAGACCGGCGCCGGCAAGTCGTTGCTCGTCGACGCGCTGTTGCTGCTCGCCGGGCAGCGCGCCGAGTCCGGCGTCGTGCGCCATGGCTGCGAGCGCGCCGAGCTGATTGCGGATTTCTCGTTGGCTGATGCGGCTGCCGCGCGCGCCTGGCTCGCCGGCCAGGAATTCGACGATGGCGCAGCCTGCCAGCTGCGCCGCGTGATCCGTAGCGAAGGCACGTCGCGTGCCTGGATCAACGGTCATCCGGCGACGCTGGGCCAATTGCAGACCTTGACCGGACACCTGCTCGAAATCCACGGCCAACACGAACACCAGGCGCTGCTCGATCGGGCCAGTCAACTCGCACTGCTCGACGCGTACGGCGACCACGGCGAGGCGTTGCAACAGGTCGCCTCACTCGCGGCGAACTGGCGTACGCTCGATGCGCGCAGGCGCGCCCTGATGCAGGGCGGGGAGCAGGATCACGCCGAGCGCATTGCCCTGCTCGACCATCAGGTGACCGAGCTTGGCCGCTACGCACTCGAACCTGCAGAGCTCGACGCGCTGAACGAAATCCACAGGCGTCTGAGCAATGCCGGCCAACTGGTCCAGGGCACGACGGCGTTGGCCGAGCTGCTCGATGGAGACGGCGAGTTCAATCTCATGCGCCTGGCCGGACGCGCGCGCAGCGAGACGGCACGCCTCGCCGAAGTCGATCCCAATCTCGCTGCCGTGCGCGAACTGCTCGATGCCGCCGTGATCCAGTTCGGCGAGGCGAACGAGGCGCTGGCGCGTTATCGCGACGCACTGGATCTGGATCCGGAGCGCCTCGCCGACGCCGAGACGCAGATCGCCAAGCTGCACGAACTCGGCCGCAAGCATCGCGTGCCGGTCGCGCAGCTCAAGGCGCACGCGCAGGCGCTGAGCGACGAACTTGAAGGCTTGCAGAATGCCGGCGTCGCCCTGCAGAAGCTCGAGCGCGAAAGCAGCGCCGTCGAGCGCGAGTATGCGGCCGCCGCGGCGAAGTTGTCCTCGCTGCGCACGGCAACGGCGCAACGACTCGGCCGCGAGGTCAGCGCCCTGATGGGCGAACTGGGAATGCGCGGCGGAAGTTTCGAAGCGCAGCTCGACGCCGCCGGCAGCGCCGAATCGGAGAAATTCGCCGCCGATGCACAGGGCCGCGAGCGCGTCGAGTTTCTCGTCAGCGCGAATCCCGGCCAGCCCCTGCGCGCGTTGCGCAAAGCCGCGTCGGGTGGCGAGCTGTCGCGGATCAGCCTGGCCATCGAAGTCGCCGCGCTCGGACTCGATGAAATCGGCACGATGGTCTTCGACGAGGTCGACGCCGGCATCGGCGGCGCCATCGCCGAAGTCGTCGGCCAGAAGCTGCGCCGCCTCGGCGGGCAACGCCAGGTCTTGTGCGTCACGCATCTGCCACAGGTTGCGGCCCAAGGCCACCATCACTTGCGCGTGGCGAAATCCACCGACGGCAAGAGCACGCAGACACGCATCGACGTGCTCGACGACAAGTCGCGTCGCGACGAAATCGCGCGCATGCTCGGCGGCATCGAAATCACGCGCGAAACGCTGGCGCACGCGAAGCAGATGCTGGAGAAAGGGCTGAGGGCGTAGGGTGGGCCTTGGCCCACCGCTCTTGGCTTTTTTGGGCCAAAAGAAAAAACGGTGGGCCAAGGCCCACCCTACGCCCTCGGCCCTGATTTCCCCAGCCACCCAACCATCACCAGCAGCGCCGCCGCCAGCCCGAACACGATCCGCATGTCGCGTTGCGCCGGCTCGTGCCGCGCGATGGCCGCGTCTGCAATCGTTGCCGCGACGCGCGCAGTGGAGTCGGCCTTGACATAGCCAAGGCCGGCTGAGGCGCCGACCAGTCGCAAGTAGTCCTCGTTCAGCGCCGACTTGTGTTCTTGCACCTCGTCGAGCGCGCCCGAGCGTTCCAATTCGGCCGGCGAATCTGACTGCTTCACGAGTTCCGACAGATTCGGATAGAAGCCTTCGCGCACCGCATCGACGGCCGTCCAGTAGCCGATGACCTTGTTGTCCGCGTCGAGGCGCGGCACCGGACTGGTTTGCGGCGACCCGGCCCCGACCAGCCAGCCCTTGACCTTGCCTTGCAGCGCGAGCAATTCGCCCATGTGCGGGACGGCCACATGCGGGGCTTCATCCCCGTCGCTGAGAAATACCAGGTCGAGGCCGCGGTTGCCGGCTTCATGCAGGGCGTTGACGACAGCGGCTTCGACCCGCGAGTCGCCATCCCAAGCCATGCGCCAGTCGATGCCGTCCACCACTTGTTCGATCGCAGGATAGTGGCGGCAGACTTCGAGTGGCTCGAACAGCACGAGCGTGTCGCTGCCGGCGAACAGCCCCACTGCGATGCGCGAACCACACGGCAACGCGGCCAGCGCCGCAATCACGGAAGCCTTGGCACGATCCAGACGGGAAGCGGCCGGCGCTCCGCTGTCGACATCGCGCACGTTCATGCTCTCGCTGACGTCGATGACGAACAAATACGCGAACGTCGTTCCCGCCAGCATGCGTTGTGGCGCAAAGAAAGCCGGCAGCAGCAACAGCGCGGCCAGCGCGAGCGCACCGACGCGCCTGGCCGCGACGAACCGGACGAGATATCGCAACCGATTCAAGGCAGGCCCCGTTTCCGGTCATCCTGCATCGAGGTCCAGCCATTGTGCTTGTCCACGTGAAGCATGATCGGGTCGGTATTGCGCCGCCAGCCGGCCAGATGCCGCAGCGGCGACAGACGTTCGAGCAGTTCGAGGTTGTAGCGCGCGCCGGCCAGATCGGGCTCGATGCGCAACGCGCTGCGATAAGCATCGCGGGCGAGATCGAACTGCGCGTTTTCCCAGGTCGGCGCCGACACCGCCGCTTCGTAGTTGCGGCTTTCGACGATGCCAATCTTGAAATACACGTTGCCGAGCGCAAACCAGGCTTGCGCGGCCAGCACCGGATCGGCTGTCGACTGCGCGTCGGTGTATAACGCAATCGCTTCGAGGTGATGCTGAGTGCGCTCGGCTTGCCATCCCGCCGCGTAGCGCGCGATCGGATCGCGTGGCAGCGGTGACAGACTGTCGATGCCGCCGTCGCGAATGCGCTTGTTGATCGAGTAGATCTGCCACCACGACGCTGCGAAATACGTTGTGGCCGCCAGCATCGCCGCAAGCAGCAACCAGACCGCCGGATTGATCCAGCGCTTCAGGCCTGCCATGTCTGCACCTCCAGCAGGCGCGCGCCGATCAGCGCAAGAATGCACAACAAGGCCAGCGCGAACAGCGGCGCGGCGAGATCCTTGCGCGGCAGGTGCTGCTCATAGCGCGTCGGAAGATTCGTCAGACGGCCGACCTCGGCAACCGCGCGTTCAAGTCCATCGGCGCTCGTGACTTCGAACATCTGGTAGGGGCTGCCGAGCGATTCGAAGAACTCGTGCATCGACAGGCTCTCCGATGCGAACTGCTGCGGTACGCGAATGCTCGGTTCCTGTTCGCCGCGCGTGTAGATCCAGATCAGCGAAGCATGGCGTGCCGCGAACAGCTCGGTCAGCGTGGTCCGATTCTCCGAACTGATCGTCGCGCCGCCGTCGGACACGAGCAGCACGACGCGCGATGCAGTCAGCTGCCGGTCGCGGAAATAATCCAGCGCAAGACCGAGCGCGCGCGCCGGCGCAGTAAAACCTTCGCTGCGCGCTTCGGCGCTGACCAGGGCCGATTCGACCAATGCGCGGTCTTCCCCAAGTGGCGCAACGCCGATCGGAGAGGCATTGAACGTGACCATGCCGAACGTATCGGCAGGCCGGCGCCGCATGAACGCGAGCAGGATGCGGCGCGCCGACTCGATCTTGCTCTCGGCATGCGTCTCGCCGCGGATGCTGCCCGCGTCGCCGGCGCCGATCAGCGGTTCCGACATGCTGCCGCTGCGGTCGAGCACGATCACGATTTCGGCGCCCGTGCCCGAGAGCGTCTGTGTGCCACCTTCAAGATAGGGTGCAGCCGATGCCACGACCAGCGCAGCCAGCGTCACCGCTCCGACCGTACGCAGGAGCAACTGCAGCGCTCGCGAAACGAGGTCGCGCGGCCAGTCGCCGGTCGCCGGATACGCGAACGTGCGCGCGGCGTGATTTAACAGCGGCAGCAGCGCCAGCGGCAGCGCCCA
>DASSGP010000359.1:0-9619 GCA_035693405.1 Rudaea sp.
GAGCGGACGGTGTCGTTCACGGCATCACCCGCATTCCCGCAACACGGCGTACAGCGCCTGCTGCTCGGCCTGCAATTCGTCCGCGGACGCCACCGTGTCAGCCAGTTCCGTGTCGATCACTTCGCGAAAGCGCTGGCGCAGGCGTCGGAGTGCCACGACGATCGTGACCGACCGCGTGCCCAGGCGCCGCGCGAGTTCTTCGTTCTCCGCGGGCGACGGATCCATCGCAAGAAACGGCTCCAGCGCGTCATACATGTCGAGGCGACCGGTCTGTCTCGCCTCTTCGCGCAGGCGCTCGGATGCACGGGCAAGCAACTCGTACGCGAAACTTTGCTGGTAGGCCTGATCCGGAGACTGCGCCCCGGCGTTGTCGCGTTCGTTGCGCAACTCGAGATCCGGCGGCGGCTCGATCAATTCGGCGACGACTTCGCCCGCGGGCGACTCCTGCATGTCGCTGGCCAGGAATTCACGCAAGCGGGCCAGCAGGTATTGGCGGAACCGGCCTTGCGCCAGCGCCGTGCCGCTGTCGCTGAAGTGCCGGAACAGGTGTTGCAGGAAACTGCGCGTGATCTCCTGCGCGCTCGCCGGACCGTGGCCGAAGCGGCGCAGATAGGCATAGATCGGATACCAGTAGCGCAGGCACAGCTTGACCAGCGCCTCGCGCGCATCGATGGCTTGTGGCGCTTCGGATCGCATGGCCAGCGACCACTGCGTGTGCCCGAAACTCTGGCGGGAATGGCTCGGCATCATCGCACTCGCATCCAGCAGGGGTCTTCAAGTCGAAATACAGGGGTCCGTGCTTTCGATTACACAGGGGTATCGCGTCGAGCCTGCCTCCAGGCGTGATGCCTGTCTCTAATGCATCGCGTTGCCCAGTGCACCACGCAGTTCGCGCAGTTCGATTTCAAAGGCGTCGTGATCGGCCGCAGTCTGCGCGACCTGCTCACGTACCAGTTCGCGCAAGCGCTGGCGCAGCCGGTGCACCGAGACCGCAACCGTGTTGCGGCGCAGGCTCAGTGCGGCGGCGACGCGAGCGTAATCGGCCTCATCGGGTTGCTCGGCGAGGAAATCGCGCAGGTGATCGAACAACGCGCCTTTGCCGGCGAGCTGCGCCTCCTTGCGTAGCCGACGCAGCGCGGAATCAAGGACAACCAGTGCCCATGCCTGCTCGAACACCTGCTCGGGGTTGCTCCCGTCGTCCGGCAGGCTGTCGCCGTCGGCGCCCTTGTTGTCGATCGACTCGAACTGGATCCTGCCGCCGCGCTTGACCGTATGCGCTTCGGCCGCAGTGTTGATCAGAAAATTCTTGATTGCCGTCAGCAGGTACGCGCGAAAGCGTCCACGTGAAGGGTCGGCCTCAGCGTAGCCGCCCCGCTCGAGAAATCGCGCGAAGAACGATTGGGTCAAATCTTCGGCGACATCGCTGCGGTAGCCGCGACTGCTGATATAGGCGAGCACCGGCGGCCGATAGGTGCGACACAGCGATTCCAGCGCGGCGCGCGCGTCGTCGCCAGTACCTTGCGCCCCGAGTACCACGCTCCACTGTGTGGTGTTGAAGCGGCTCATTTCGCGCGGGCTCCCCAGCCGGCACTCATCGCTTCGCCATTATGCTCCGAAATTCACGCCGGGAAACAAGCACCCGGCGGCTGCGACGGGTTAGGTTCTGGACCAGGCGCAGATCGGCAATTTGGCCCGGCGCCGGCGGCGCAGCACACGGTCATTGGCGGACTTGCAGAAGCAAGCGGCGCGCACGGCGCCGCTTGCTTCCTCGAACGCAAGACGCTCGAGTCGACTGTCTGCCGTCACACCACGATTGCGGTGCCGTCGAAGCGATGGAAAGCGAAACCGCTGAACACATCCGCGTATAGTCCCTTCATTTCACGCAGGATGCTGATTGCCATCTGCTCGCCAAGCAGCAGGCCCTGCACCGCGTCGCTGCGGAAGTGGATTCCGGTCTGTATCCGGTTGATGCCGATGTTCATCGCCAGCTTGTTCAATTCGCCCTCGACGGTCAGCGCCGCGCCGGCATACGGAACCAGGGCGGTACCATCCGCATTTGCGGTGACCGGATTGGGCAGGACCGCCGCGCCATCATAGAACGCCTTGAGCAGCGTGATTGCCGCACCAGTGCCCACGCCGTGCGCGGAAGGATAGGCCGGATGGATCGGGCAGCCGCCTTTCCAGGCCTGCGGCAACAGGTACGTGCCGTTGCGGCTGAAGATCGCACTGATTGCCGCCGAGTTGAGCAGGGCGATCGACACCGGGTAAGTCGCCGCACCGAGGATGTGGTTGTGCACGCGACCCGAATAGGCCTCAGGGCGAATGCGGCGGTGGACCTGCCACTTCTGCCAGAACACGGACTGCAGCGCCTGTTGCGACGCCATGCCGACGAGGCTCTGGAACATGCTGCCGCCGAAGAAGTTGAAGCCGGCATTGTCATTCGGTGGAATTGCCGGTAGCGACGGATTGCGCGGCATCTGCAGGCGGTTGAGGTTGAGCTGAGCCTGCAGCTCGTGCTGGAACCCGAGACCGAGCTGCACGTCGAGCTGCAACGCCCGCGTCAGGTCACGCGCGTTGCTGATGTAGCGCGGCGTCGTTCCAGCCGCCGTCGGTCCGCCGCCGCCACCGCGCTGGTTGAGCAGCCAGTCGGCGTACGAGGCGGAATAGTCGACGTTTGGAAGCGGCGGCTTGAGGACCTGCTCGTTCGAGTAGGCGCCAAAGATCAGCGGCATCCAGAAGAATTGCGACAACCACGGTCCGGTGAGCGCGCCAGGAAAATCCATGCGAAATACATTGTCCGGGTTGAGGGCACCTGCGCCAGGACCGCGGTAGTCAGGTTGCGCTGACAGGTCTGCGACAGCCTGTGCGATGGTCGTGTCGCTCGCGTAATTCACGAAGGGCACGTCGCGAGTCATCGCTCCCCAATAGGCCTCCACCATTTCCGCGCCGGTTTCCGCGCTACCGAACGCGGGTGGGGCCGGGACAGTCAGTCCCTGTGCATCCTGTCCGATCAGGCTGAAGTTGAAGCCTGCGCGCGGATTGGCGAAGCGTGCCCCGGGCGTACCCATCGGCACGGCGGCGAGGTCGGATGCTGCGCCGCTTGCCAGCGCGATCAATAGTGCTTCGAAGGCATTGGTGTCGACTTCGCCCAGATCGCTATGCGGCAGCCCCTTGGTAAATAGGCCGACATAGCCTGGCAGGACGAGGTCGCCATTCTTCGCCTGGCCGAAGGTGAAGTCGCCGCTTTGCAACTGTGCCGCGTCCTGACGCGCCAGGAACGCGGCCTGGCGACGCTGAGAGGCGCGCGCGCGGGAACTCAGCGATGCTGTTTGCGCCAGCGCTGAAGTCACAGCGCCTGGCGCGGCAAGACCCAGTCCCACACCGAGCCCCACGCCACCGAGGGTCTTCAGGAATCTACGCTTGTTGGGATCACCGGCAAGAGTATCGGTTGTCCCTGCCGGAATTTCGTTTGTCTGCACCATTGTCGTTCCCTCCAGCGAGCGCGCGGCCCACGGCTGCCGCACGCGAAGGGACTCGCGCCTGCGCGAGTGCCGTGTTCCTTATCAATACAGCGACTGCAATAGGCGATTACAGACGACCGCGCACGCAGCGTGATGCAATCCGACCGCCCGCGCTATCGGTACGGTGGCGGAGCGCTGCAGCTTCGCAACATCCAGCGCTGCCCAACACGGTGGCGCTGCAACCGGCGGGCTTGGCGGAAACCCGCGCGCTGACTCACAATAGCCCGCACTCCATACGAGGCGCGCATGAATTACTGGCCGTTGCTCGGTGTCGCGATCGTCATCGCCGGCTTCGCCTGGCGATTGAATCCGGCGCTCGTCGTCGTCGTCGCCGGTATCGCCAGCGGCCTGCTCGCCGGATTGTCGGTGCCGGATTTGTTGACTCTGATGGGCCGTTCGTTCGTGTCGAATCGCACCTTGCTGGTGATCGTGCTCACGCTGCCGACGATCGGGCTGCTCGAACACGCGGGCTTGCGCGAGCGCGCGCATGCATGGGTCGCCGGCCTGCGCCGGTTGACCCTGGCGCGGCTGCTGATCGTTTACCTGGCGATGCGCCAGTTCATCTCGATGCTTGGGCTCGTCACGATCGCCGGCCATGCGCAGACCGTTCGGCCGCTGCTTGCGCCAATGGCAGAGGCAGCGGCGGAAAAAATCGACCCCGTGCTCGACGACACCGCGACGGAACGGATCAAGGCGCTGGCTGCGGCAACGGACAATGTCGGCTTGTTTTTCGGCGAGGATGTATTCATCGCGTTCGGCGGCGTGCTGCTGATCCAGGCGTTCTTTTCGCAACACGGCATCGACATGGATCCCCGCAGCATCGCGATCTGGGCCCTGCCGACCGCGATCGCAGCCTTCGTGATCCACTCGCTGCGCGTGCTCTGGTTCCAGCGATGGATCGGGAAACGCCGGATGATCCGCAATTCAGCCGATCGCGGATCAACTGCTACGGAACCCTTCGATGCTTCGCATTGAGTACGTCTATTGGCTCTGTGGCACACTCTTCCTCGCAGCAGGCGGATTCGACTTCGCCACTCGACGCTACGCTTCAGCCGCCTTCTGGGCGATTCTCGCCGCCTGCTTCTTCGCCGGCGACGCGATCGAAGCGGCGGCGGCGGCAGGCAACATGCTGCCCGCGCAACTCGCCGGCGCCGGCGTCATTGCGCTCGCGCTGATCGCGGGATCCGGCGCGCTGAAGCGCCGCGAAGTGATCGACGGCGACCTGGCGCGCCGCCGCGCCAGCGCCGAGCGCCTGCACAATCGTCTGTTCCTGCCGGCGCTGGCGATTCCGCTGGTAACGCTGGCGCTGATCCTGGCGATGCCGTACATCAACGCGGCGGATTTCAAGCTGTTCGATACGCGCCAGACAACGCTCGTCGTGCTCGGTGTCGCGTGCCTGGTCGCCACGCTCGCGGCCATGATCCTGACGCGCGCGCCACCGCTGGCCGCATTTCGCGAAAGTTCGCGTCTGCTCGATGCGCTGTCCTGGGCGGCGCTGCTGCCAATGCTGCTGGCAACGCTCGGCGCCGTTTTTGCCAAGACCGGAGTCGGGGACGCCGTCGCGCAAATCGTCTCGGCCGCGATCCCAACGCAGTCGCGCGACGCCTGCGTGCTCGCCTACGGGCTGGGCATGGCGCTGTTCACGATCATCATGGGCAACGCGTTCGCGGCGTTTCCGGTCATGACGGCCGGCGTCGGCCTGCCCTTGCTGATCGGCCAGCATCATGCACATGCGGCAATCGTCGGCGCGCTCGGCATGTTGTGCGGCTACTGCGGTACCCTGCTGACGCCGATGGCGGCAAATTACAACATCGTTCCAGTTGCGCTGCTCGAGCTGCGCGATCCGAATGCGGTGATCCGTGCGCAGTGGCCGACCGCGGTCGTGCTGTTCGCGACGAACCTTTTCCTGCTCGACTGGCTCGCGTTCCGATGAAAACGACTCCGCACACGGTCCTGCTCACCGGCTTCGAGCCATTCGGCGGGGAACCGGAGAATCCCTCGCTGGCGATTGCGCGCGCGCTCGATCGCAAGCGTGTTGCCGGCCATCGCATCGTCGGCGCCGCGCTGCCGACCGAGTTCGCGCGCTCGCTGCCGGTGCTCGAAACGCTGCTCAGGCAGCACCGGCCGGCGCTTGTCCTGGCTGTCGGCCAGGCCGGCGGGCGCTCGCAGATCTCGCTGGAGCGCGTCGCAATCAATCTCATCGATGCGCGCATTGCCGACAATGCCGACGACCAGCCGGTCGATGTGGCGGTCATCCGCGACGGGCCGAATGCCTACTTTTCCACTTTGCCGCTAAAGGCGATGCTGTTGCGGCTGCATGCCGCGGGTATCCCGGCGGGGCTGTCGCATAGCGCGGGTACGTTTGTCTGCAACCAGGTTTTTTTCGGCCTCGTGCACTATCTCGCCACGCACAAGCCGCACGCGCGCGGCGGTTTCGTGCACGTGCCGTACCTGCCGCAGCAGGCAGCGCGCCACGACAATGCGCCGAGCATGGCGCTGCCGACGATGATCGAAGCTATCAGGCTGTGCATTGAAACGGGGCTGACCAGCGACGAAGACGTGCATTACGCCGCCGGAAGCACGGACTGAAGTCAGCTTCCGAACGACTCGGCCACGATCCGGTCGTACCACTGGGCAGCCAATTGCGCTTGCGCCTGCGCACTGATCGAGGCCGCACCCGGCGTTACATCGACCTGCCGAATCTCGCCATCGGCGACACTGAAGCGGCCATGGATCGCCAGTGCCCGGTCGCGACCGAGCAGACTGTAGCAAACGCTTTCGAATTCCGGCGGCGGCAGTTCCTTCCCGCGCAACGATGCGGCGACCGCGCGCGCGCATTGCATGGCCTGGCTGTGCGCGGCCGACGCCGACTTCGGCATCGCCCCGGCAATGCAGGCATCACCGATGACGTGGACGTTGGCAACGAGCGTGGACTCGAACGTACCTGCCACCACCGGACACCAGCCGTGACCGCTTGCCAGTCCGGCGTCGACGGCGAGCATTCCGGGCGCCTGGTGCGGAATCACATTCGCAACCGCGACGCGCTGTACTCCGCGCGACGTATACAATGTCATGTTCGACGCGTCGACGCGCTCGACCGCGCCGCCCTCGGTCGCCGGAATCCACTCGATCATGCCGGAATAGAGTTCCTGCCACGCAGCGACGAACACATCCTGCTTCGGAAAGTGGTTGTTCGCGTCGAAGATCAACACTTTCGATCGCGGTTTGCGCTGCTTCAGGTATTCGGCAACGACGCTCGCGCGCTCGAACGGGGCTGGTGGACAGCGCATCAATCCCGACGGCACGCAGATCGCGAAGACGCCGCCATCGTCGATGGCGCGCAGTTGGGCGGCGAGCAGATCGGTCTGCGTGCCGGCACGCCAGGCATGCGGCATGCGCTGCGATGCCGCTTCGCCGTAACCTTCGATTCTGTCCCACAGGAAGCGGATGCCCGGTGCGACGACGAGACGATCGTAGGCGAGGGTCTTCGACGAAGCCAGGCGCACTTGCCGCGCCTGCGAGTCGATCGCCGCGACGCGGTCGCGAACATGGCGCACGCCTGCGCGCGCGAGACCGGCGCGCGAAACCGTTAGCGATTGCATGCTGCGCCAGCCGACCAGGGCCGCGTCGCTCATCGGACAGGTTACGTAGCGCTCGTCCGGATCGACCAGCGTGATGTCGACCGCCGGATCGAGCTGGCGCAGTTGCAACGCGCAACTCGCGCCGCCAAAGCCGCCGCCCACGACGACTACACGCGCGCGTCGAGCGGCGGCGCGCGCGATTGACGTGCTGCCGAGCGCGGCCAGCACCGTGCCCTGCAGGAAACGCCTGCGCTCATGCCGGCAGACAATGCCCTTGCCGAGGCGCCCTACTCCCATTCGAGTTCCTGGTAGACGCGCGCGACATTGTGCGCGTGCGCGCTGTCCCACAGCAGCCAGTGGTCCTTCTCCTCTGCGGCAACCTGCATCGCCACGACTGCGTCGTTCAACGACTTGCCCTCGGCAAGATCGGCGCGCACGGCAGCGACGAGCGCCTGCAGGTACCGCCGCTCCGGCGCCAGCGCTACGGCGAGATCGCGCCCGACCTTGCCGTGGCCCGGCACGACGATTTTTGCCGGGATCTTCGCCAAGCCATCGATTGCGGCAAGCCAACCGGTCACGCTGCCGTCGAGCACGGGGGTGCGTTCGCGAAACAACAGATCGCCGGTCCACAGCGTGCCGCTCGCCTCGTCGAATACGATCAAGTCGCAATCGGTGTGCGCCGGCGGCCACGCACGCAGCCCCAACTTGCGATCGCCGAGATCGAGTTCGAGCGCATCCTTTATTGCGAGGTCGGGCGCGACGATCTGGTCGGCCGAAGCCGGTGGATCGAAGTCGCCGGCGAACTCACGCAGAAAGAACGCGTGGCTTCGCGCGAGCGCGGCGCCGAGTCCCGCATGACCGACGAACTGCGGCTTGTCGTCCCTGAACGCCGCGTTGCCGAGTACGTGATCGACGTGCACGTGCGTGTTGATGACGTAGCAGACCGGCAGCGCCGTGTGCCGGCGGATTGCCGCGCGGAGCGCGCGTCCGATGCGCACCGAGCCGCCGGTGTCGATGACCGCGACACAGCGGCTGCCGACGATGAATCCGATGTTGGCGATGTCGTCATGGCCCGGCGCGTCGAGCGGGAGCTGTTTGCCGGCATGCACGAATACCCCGGCCGCCACCTGATCGACGGCGAGTGCGGTAGCGCCAGCGGCGCTCGGGCCAGCGATCAACAACGCAGCTATCGCGCACAGGATTCGAACGCGCCTGAGTTTTTTCCCGCGGAGACCGGGACCGCGAGTGCGGCATGCGCCGCTTGGCCAACTTCTCAACACCATCTCCACCCAACCCTCCCTTGAACGGGAGGCCTTTCAAAAGCCCCTCTCCCACCGGGAGAGGTGTTGGGGTGAGGGTCGGGGCCTGTGCCAACGTTCATCGCAGCGAGGGTTCGAACTTTGAGTTTCAACACCATCCCACCCAACCCTCCCCTTGAAGGGGAGGCCTATTGGCGCGTGGCCCAAGGATTATCGACCACCGGACTTCGGAGTCGTTGCGCCGCTCCATGTCGCCTCGTAGCGCCGGTTCTTCGAATCGATTGCTTCGAGCGTCAGCGGCGCCGAAAAGCTGCGCTCACTGATGATGCGCACGGTCGGATTCTCGGCCAGCGAAATACCGGTGTCGGCGTCGAACAGGGTCTGCCCGCCCGAGCGCAGGCGCATGTGCAGGACATAGTGCGGCGGAATCGCGTCGCCGCTGAGCGGATCGATCTGGAAACCCGAGTTGTTCGGGTGACGCAAGCTGACCTGCAGCGCCTTGCCGTCCGCGCCGGAACGGAAGCGAATATCGCCGAGCGCGCCAGCGCCTGCTGCGCTCGGCGGCGACGAGCAGCCGCCGCTGGCGTTGACCCAGGCACTGCGCATTTCGAGGCTGCCGTCATCGAGCTCCGCAATCGCGCGCACCGACGTGGCGCGGTCGACGCGGATGCGAAGTTCGATCTCGTCGATCGGCACGCCTTGTTCGAGTTGCATCGTCGCCGCGACCGGCGACGGATTGTGATCGATGATCAGGCGCACCTGTTTGACCTTGCCTGCGGCTTGCGCGCCGAAGCGGATCGGTACCGGCGTTGCCGACGGATCCGGCGTGCTCGCCGGCGCGGCGAGACTCATGAGTTTTTCATCGACCTCGCCGATTTCCCTGTTGCCGTAGTAGGCCGCGCGCAACCCTTGCCAGGCGCCGCTCGACACGGATGGCGTCACGTCGGCGAAAGCCGACGGCGCAGAGACCAGAATGCAAACCGCCGCCAGATTTCTGATCATCGCTACCACATCACCGACTGTCGCCGCCTCAAAACTCAAAAACGAAATTCGGCTGGCGATCGCGCCTCTCCGCTCGAGATTCCGATGCCATGATGCGCTTTTCTTCCGGCGAATTCATGCGGCTCCGGCCCGCCACGACGCGCGTAGGGTGGGCCTTGGCCCACCATTTTTCTTTTACGCAGAAGCCAAAGACGGTGGGCCAAGGCCCACCCTACGATTCTGCGTAGCGACTGTCACGACCTGGATGCAGCCAGCG
>DASSGP010000360.1:0-3491 GCA_035693405.1 Rudaea sp.
CGCGGGCGGAATCGGGTCGCCGGCGAACGCGTGGATCATCAACAGGAAGACGCGGTCGTTCAGAAGCAGCGCGAGCACGGCCAGCGACTGCTGCCACATCGGAAAGAAGCGCAGGCGCGGACGGAACCGCAGCACGATGAAGCCCAGCACGCACAGCCGCGCCGCCTGCTCGCCGAGCAACTCACCGGCGAGCACGTCGCCTAGCAGCCCGAGGCAGAACATAAGGCCTAGGCCGACACGCTCCGGCGTTTCCAGCGACCAGTAGATCAGCACCAGGGCCAGCCAGAACGGCTTGAACGGCAGCAGCGCCGGCGGCAGCGGCATCAGCTGCAACACGTAGCAGATCGCCAGGCTGCCCCAGAACATCAGGTTGGAGGCGCGTGAGCGGTTCACGCCCCCGCCTCAATCAAATATATAGGTTGCGCGCAGCGCAACGCCGACTCCCCCTCGCCCGCGCCAGCGGGAGAGGGCAAGGGGTGAGGGGCTTTGCGCCTGCAGGAGGCAACGGCTGAGGGGAAGGCCACTGTGGAACACGCAATCACTGCTTGTCCACCTTCGGTGGCGCCGGCGCGTCACCAGCCAGCGTTTCCGGCGGACCATTGGCCGGCGCGAGATCCGGCGGTCCGATCGCGTCGGGCACCTCGTGCAGCACCAGCACTTCGCCGCTGCGGTCGAGCGCCGCGCTCGGCGTGGCCAGCGCCGCGGCGAACATGCCGCTGACGTCGTTGGCGATCGCGCGAATTTCCCCGACCGGAAATCCGGCTGGATAGATGCCGCCCAATCCCGACGTGATCAGCCGATCGCCGATCTTGACGTCGGCGCTGATCGGAATGTTCGGCAATTCGAGCGTATCGGCGTTGCTGCCACCCTTGGCGATCGTGCGCAGACCGGTGCGTTCGATCGCGACCGGAATCGCATGCGCCGGATTCGTGATCAGCATGACCGTGCTCGTATGCGGCAGCGTCTCGACGATCTGGCCCATGACGCCGGTGCCGTCGATCACCGCCTGGTTGACCGTGACACCGTCGGCGCTGCCGAGGTTCAGCACGATGCGGCGATGGAATGGACCGGGATCGACATCGATCAGGCGCGCGAGCTGCGCGCCCAGACCCAGACTGCGCTGCACGTCGAGCAGACGTTGCAGGCGCTGGTTCTGTTCCTGCACCGCGGCGTAACGGTTCAGCGCGGCTTCGGCCAACATGAGCTTCTGGCCCAATTCCGCATTGCGCTCGGCCAGCTGCTTGCGGTCGGCGAGTGCGAGCTTGACGTCGTGGCCGACCTCGGCCGGCAGCGCGGCAACGCGGTATACCGGTTCAATCGCAATGCTCAATGCGGCGCGAACGTGCTCCAGGTAATCGCCGCGATGATCGGCGACCATCAGCATGACGGCGGCAGCCAGGTAGACAACCAGCTTCAGCGTGCCCAGCGCACTGTCGGCAAACAGCGGCGAGGAGTCATTGCGGGCGATGGACACGGGAGAATCAGGGGCGAGGGACTAGGGACTAGGGACTAGGGCGAGCAGGGTGCCCGACTTGCACGGGCCGAAAGGAGTACCCAGCCGCTGCGTGAGCAAAGTTTTGACTGTCGGTCCTGCAGAGAAACGGCAAAGGGGAGATGCGCGAACCATTCGTGTCATGCCTTTCGGATCAACTCTGAGCCGATGCGCCCGATAACGCATCTCGCTCGTCCCTAGCCCCCATTCCCTATTCCCTAGTCCCTAGCCCCTGCTCTTACGACTCTGCCGTAAAGAAATCCCCGCCATGCTGATCGACCAGTTCCAGCGCACGCCCGCCGCCCCGAGCCACGCAGGTCAGCGGATCGTCGGCAACATGCACGTGCAGTCCGGTTTCCGAGGCAATCAGGCGATCGATATCGCGCAACAGGGCGCCGCCGCCGGTCAGCACGATACCGCGCTCGGCGACGTCGGAACACAGTTCCGGCGGTGTCTGCTCGAGCGCCGAGCGCACCGCGGCGACGATGCCGGCCAGCGGTTCGTGCAGCGCCTCGAGGATCTCGTTCGAGTTGATCGTGAACATGCGCGGCACGCCCTCGGCGAGGTTGCGCCCGGAGATTTCGATCTCGCGAACCTCGGCCTGGCTGAAGGCGCAGCCGATTTCCATCTTGATGCGCTCGGCCGTCGATTCGCCGATCAGCGTGCCATGATTGCGGCGCACGTAGTTGATGATCGCCTCGTCGAAGCGGTCGCCGCCGATGCGCACGGACGCCGAATAGACGATGCCGTTGAGCGAGATCACCGCGACTTCGGACGTGCCGCCGCCGATGTCGAGCACCATCGATCCGCGCGCCTCGTGGACCGGAATGCCGGCGCCAATCGCAGCGGCCATCGGTTCCTCGATCAGATAGACATCGCGCGCGCCGGCCGATTCGGCCGATTCCTTGATCGCGCGGCGCTCGACCTGGGTCGAACCGCACGGCACGCAGACCAGCACGCGCGGGCTCGGGCGGAACATTCGCGAGCGGTGCACCTTGCGAATGAACTGCTTGAGCATCTCCTCGGTCATCGAGAAGTCCGCGATCACGCCATCCTTGAGCGGGCGTACGGTGACTATATTGCCGGGCGTGCGCCCGAGCATGCGTTTGGCCTCGGCGCCGACCGCGGCAACCGAGCGCGGGCCGCCGGGACCGCGGTCCTGGCGGATGGCAACGACCGAGGGCTCGTTCAGGACGATACCCTGGCCGCGCACGTAAATCAGGGTGTTGGCGGTGCCGAGGTCGATGGATAGATCATTGGAAAACAGCCCGCGGAAACTCTTGAACATCGCAAAATCCGGTGGCGGCGACCTGGGTCGCCGTGCAGCGCGTGCATTAGAAAGGGAAAAAGTGCGTCAGTGTAGTAACCGGGGACAGGCGAAGCAAGGAAAAATGCCGTTAAGCAGCAAGTCGCGATTTCGCCGCAACTGGCAGAAAATGCGCACCATTTCACAGTTGTTCGCGATTTGCGCCTGCCCGGGGGCTGGCTTGCGTGGCGGCGGCGAATCGGGGATGCTGCTATGCCGCAAAATCTGCTGAGCCCACGATGGCCATCGACAGCACGACCGTCCGCCACATCGCGCGACTCGCCCGCCTGGCCATAGCCGAGGGCGACGTGGCGCCCGTAGGCGCGGAACTCGGCCGTCTGCTCGAACTGGCCGACCGCCTTGGCGCGGCCGACGTCGCCGGCATCGAACCGCTGGCGCATCCACACGACCAGGCGCTGACTTGGCGCGCCGACGCGGTCACCGAGACCGATCGCGCCGACGCGCTGCTGGCGCTGGCTACCGAAGCGCGAGGCGGGTTCTACCTCGTGCCGAAAGTCATCGAGTGAGCGCGATCGTGAGTTCGAGCATCGCACAGCAGGCGCGGGCGCTTCGCGCAGGCGAAACCTCCGCGGTCGAATTGGCTCGGCGCGCGCTCGATGCCGCGCGCGCCAATGCGCGGTTGAATGCCTTCATCACGCATGCCGATGCGAACGCGCTCGCGGCAGCCGAACG
>DASSGP010000361.1:0-9442 GCA_035693405.1 Rudaea sp.
AACGTGATGTGTTCGTACAGTGCGATCAATGCGCCGAGCGTATGCGGAGTCAGGCTGTCTGCAAGGATCGTGTTGCTCGGCCGGTTGCCGTCGAAACAGCGATGCGGCACCAGCCATTCCGGTGTGCCCTCGGCGCGCACCTGTTCGGCCGTCTTGCCGAACGCCAGCGCCTCGCTCTGCGCGAACAGGTTCGCCATGAGCAGATCGTGCTGATCGCGCAGTTCGCTCAGCGGCCGGCAGAAGCCGATGAAATCGCACGGGATCAAGCGCGTGCCCTGATGGATCAACTGGTAGAACGAATGCTGTCCGTTCGTGCCGGGTTCGCCCCACCAGACCGGCGCGGTCTCGTGGTCGACATGCGCGCCAGCGAGGGTTACCGACTTGCCGTTGCTCTCCATCGTCAACTGCTGCAGGTACGCCGGAAAGCGCTTCAGATACTGCGAATATGGCAGTACGGCCTGCGTGCTCGCATCGAAGAAATTCGTGTACCAGATGCCGAGCAGCGCCATCAGGACCGGAAGGTTCTGCGCGAACGGCGCCGTGCGGAAGTGTTCGTCCAGTGCGTGGAAGCCGGCGAGCATGTCGCGAAAGTTCTCCGGCCCGATCGCCAGCATCGTCGACAGGCCGATTGCCGAGTCCATCGAGTAGCGTCCGCCGACCCAGTCCCAGAAGCCGAACATGTTCGCGGTATCGATGCCGAACCGGGCGACTTCGGCCGCGTTGGTCGATACCGCGACGAAATGCCTGCCGACTGCCGCCTCGTCGCCGAGCGACCGCAGCAACCACGCGCGCGCGGCGCGGGCGTTCGCCATCGTCTCCTGGGTGGTGAAGGTCTTCGAGGCGACGATGAACAGGGTTTCTTCGGCGGGCAGGCCACGGGTTGCCTCCTCGAAGTCCGCTCCGTCGACATTCGAGACGAAGCGGACGTCCAGGTCACGCTGCGCATAGGCGCGCAAAGCCTCATACGCCATCACCGGCCCCAGATCCGAGCCGCCGATGCCGATGTTGACGACGTGGCGAATGCGCTTGCCGGTATGCCCTTTCCACTCGCCGCCACGCACGCGATTGGCAAACGCGCTCATCCGGTCCAGGACGGCGTGAACATCGGGGACGACGTTGCTGTCGTAGAGCTCGATGCGCTCGCTACGCGGCGCGCGCAAGGCGATGTGCAGCACCGCGCGGCTTTCGGTGACGTTGATCTTTTCGCCGTTCCACATTGCGCCGATGCGCGCGGCCACGCCGCGTTCTTTAGCGAGCTGCAACAGCAGGCGCAAGGTTTCGTCGTTGATGCGGTTCTTGGAGTAGTCGAGGTAAAGGCCGGCCGCCTCGGCTGTCAAACGTTCGCCCCGAGCAGGGTCGTCGGCGAACAGCTGACGCAGATGCACGGCGCGCATGCCCGCATTGTGAGCGGCGAGCGCTCGCCAGGCCGGCGATTCGGTCAGTCGAGGCGGAACTGCGGCATTCGCCGTACTCGCTTGCGGCATCGTCATGCTGTCAACCTGGCGTGAGGTTTTCATGGTGAATCACAAATATTGATACCTTGGGTCTCGCTTTGCCCCCCTCCGGCTGCCGCCACCTTCCCCCGCGCGCGGAGGAAGGATTCCGGATTGCAACCTTTGCATTTTCTACCCCTGCGAAGCGGGGAAACAATCGGCAGGACTGCCGATATTTGCAGCGCATGCTGCCCGAAGGGCGAGCCACTTGGAAGTGGCGGGTACAACGTGCCGACTGCAGGCGCCGGGAGCGCCTGCGAACAGCGGAGCTGGCCCGAAGGGCGAGCGACAGGATGGCGCGCGTCAGGCGGATGGGGGCAGGCTGCTTGCCCCACGCATCGATACTTGAGGGTGTCACACTAAGCGCAGGCTTGTGTGCCCGCGTCGCTGCACGCGACCAGCGTGCCACGGGAATGTCCCTGCTCGGCCAGGTATTCGAGCCAGCGGTTGAGGAACGTCGCCATGCGCATGCGTTGCTGGAACAGCGTCTTGGCCGGCGGCAGAGGTCCGAGGGCGCGATGCAGGTGCTTGCCCGGATGGCAGTGCGTGGCTTCGGCGACGTGCGCATCACGATACATGCGCAGCCAGGCCGACGGCGCCGGCTCGCCGGTCTCGCGGTCGAGCATGCAATAGCTCAGTCGCAGTTCCAGCGTGTACGGATGGCGCTCGATGATGTCCAGGTGCAAGTCCAGCCCATCGTCGACCGAGGAGAAATAGCTGCCGGTCGCCAACTCCTGCGGCGCGAATGTGCGCGCCAGGCGATGATAATTTTCCGCGTACAGACCCATCAGGTAGGCGAACCTGCCGGGCAGCAGCTTGTTTCGATTTTCCAGTACCTGCGACATGCGCCGATCATAGCATTCGACGCAATGCTGGCCAGTCTGCCCAAATGCCCCGCAGGGGACTACAATGGGGTTCCCACGCTGGCAGCGTTCGTCTGCGCCGCTGTCTGCGCCGTTCTTCGCTCGCCCCTCGCCCCTCGTCCCTCAAAACATGTGCTTCTCGATCCCGAGCCGCGCGAGGATCTTGCTCGCAATCTCCTCGATCGACGTGTGCGTGCTGTTCTCGACCGGAATATTCTCGCGACGGAAAATCTTGTCGGCCAGTGCCAGCTCATGCCGGCACTGCTCGATCTTGGCGTAGCGACTGTTCGGCTTTCGCGCCTCGCGCACTTGCGCCAGGCGCTGCGCGTCGATCGTCAGGGCGTACAGCCGCTGCCTGAATGGCACCAGGCGCTTGGGCAGTTCCAGCTTGTCCAGATCGTCTTCGGTCAGAGGATAGTTGGCCGCCTTTACGCCGTAGTGGAGCGCCATGTACAGGCAAGTTGGCGTTTTGCCGACGCGCGATACGCCGATAAGGATGATGTCGGCGTCGGCGTAGTTCACATCCACGCCATCGTCGTGAGTCAGTGCGTAATTGGTCGCGTTGATGCGCGCCTCGTACTCGGCGAAATCGGTCAGCCCGTGCGCGCGGCCGACTTTCGGCTTGCGTTTTAGCCCGAGTTCCGCCTCCAGCGGCCCGATGAACGGAGCGAATACGTCGATCATCAAGGCCCCGCTGCTGGCGAGGATCTCGCTGAGCGCCGGGTCGACCACCGTGTTGACCACGATCGGCCGCGCGCCGGTCGTTGCGTAGGCGTTGCGGATGCGCGCCGCCGCGCCATGCGCCTTTTCCTCGTCGTCGATGAAGGGCACGCGGAACGTATCGAAGGCTACGTCGTCGAACTGGGTCAGCACCGAATGGCCGATCGTCTCGGCCGTGATTCCGGTGCCGTCGGACAGGTAGAAAATCGTTCTGCGCATGGGTTCGGGCCGGCCGCGGGACGAAGGCAGTGTAAGCGAACCGCGCCGCCGTTCGAACGCAAGCTTGTCTCGGCGCGCATAAACACCGAAAATTCGCGCTCTTGCGGGCTCGCCCCGCCACCGTAACGCCTTCCGGAGATTTCCTTGAGCGACCTGGTTTTATGGCTCGATCAGCTGCGCCTGTCCGACCTCGGCAAGGTCGGCGGCAAGAATGCCTCGCTCGGCGAGATGATCGGCAATCTGAGCAAGCTCGGTGTATCCGTGCCGGGCGGCTTCGCAACCACCGCGCTCGCATTCCAGCATTTCATTGCGCAGAGCGGCCTGGCCAAGCGCATCCAGGATCGCCTCGCCACCCTGGATGTCGATAATGTCGACGCACTGACAAAGGCCGGTGCCGAGATTCGCCAGTGGGTGATCGATACGCCGCTGATTCCTGAGTTCGACACGGCCGTACGCGATGCCTATGCAAAGTTGTGCGATCACGCTGGCGCCAAGGACATCGCTGTGGCGGTGCGCTCTTCGGCTACCGCCGAGGATCTTCCCGACGCCTCGTTTGCCGGCCAGCAGGAGACCTTTCTCAACGTTTCCGGCGCCGACGACGTGGTCCACCGGATGAAGGAAGTGTTCGCTTCGCTATACAACGATCGTGCGATTGCCTACCGCGTGCACCACGGCTTCAAGCACGAGGAAGTGTTCCTGTCGGCTGGCGTGCAGCTGATGGTGCGCTCGGATGTCGGCGCCTCGGGCGTACTGTTCACGCTCGATACCGAATCCGGTTTCCGCGATGCGGTGTTCGTCACCGGCAGCTACGGCCTCGGCGAAATGGTCGTGCAAGGAGCCGTCAATCCAGACGAGTTCTACGTGTACAAGCCGACGCTGCGCGCCGGCAAGCAGGCGATCCTGCGCCGCCAGCGCGGCGCCAAGCAGCAGCGCATGGTCTATTCGAGCAAGCCCGGCGAGCGCGTGCGCATCGAGGAAACCCCCGCCGCCGACCGCGCGAAGTTCTGCATCAGCGATGCCGACGTGCATGAACTGTCGAAGCAGGCGCTGGTCATCGAACAGCACTACGAGCGCCCGATGGACATCGAATGGGCCAAGGACGGAGTCACCGGAAAGATCTACATCGTGCAGGCGCGGCCGGAGACGGTGAAGTCACGCGGGCGCGCCGCGCAGATCGAACGCTACCACCTCAAGGCGCGCGGCGAAGTGCTGTGCGAGGGCCGCGCGATCGGCCAGAAGATCGGCGCAGGCGCCGCGAAAGTGATCCGCTCGATCAAGGACATGAATCGCTTGCAGGCCGGCGACGTCCTTGTCGCCGACATGACCGATCCCGACTGGGAGCCGATCATGAAGCGCGCCTCGGCAATCGTCACGAATCGCGGCGGCCGCACCTGCCACGCGGCGATCATCGCGCGCGAGCTCGGCGTGCCTGCGGTCGTCGGCACCGGCAACGCACTCGACTCGATTCCCGACGGCACCGAGGTGACCGTCTCGTGCGCCGAGGGCGACACGGGCACGATCTACAAGGGCATGCTCGAATTCGACAGGACCACCGCCGACCTCGACCACATGCCGCCGGCGCCTTTGAAGATCATGATGAACGTCGCCAATCCCGAGCGCGCCTTCGACTTCGCGATGCTGCCGAACGCCGGCGTCGGCCTTGCGCGCCTGGAAATGATCATTGCCAGCCACATCGGCCTGCATCCGAAGGCGCTGCTCGAATACGCCAAGCAGGACGCCGAGACGAAGAAGGCGATCGACGAGCGCACCGGTGGCGAAGACCCGGTGCAGTTCTACGTCGACCGCCTTGCCGAAGGCATTGCGACGATCACCGCGGCGTTCGCGCCGAATCCGGTCATCGTGCGCCTGTCCGATTTCAAGTCGAACGAATACGCGAACCTGATCGGCGGCAAGCGCTACGAGCCGAACGAGGAAAATCCGATGATCGGCTTCCGCGGCGCGAGCCGCTATGTCGACCCGAGTTTCAAGGACTGCTTCGCGCTCGAATGCCGTGCAATGAAGAAGGTGCGCGAGGAAATGGGCCTGACCAACGCATGGGTCATGATCCCGTTCGTGCGCACGCTCGAGGAAGGCCGCAAGGTCATCGACGTGCTGGCCGAGAACGGCCTGAAGCGCGGCGACAACGATCTCAAAGTCATCATGATGTGCGAACTGCCGTCGAACGCGCTGATGGCCGAGGAATTCCTCGACATCTTCGATGGCTTCTCGATCGGCTCGAACGACCTGACCCAGCTCACGCTCGGCCTCGACCGCGACTCCGCCATCGTCGCGCACCTGTTCGACGAACGCGACCCGGCCGTCAAGAAGCTGCTGGCGATGGCCATAAAGACGGCCAAAGCCAAAGGCAAGTACATCGGCATCTGCGGCCAGGGGCCATCCGATCATCCGGACCTCGCCGAATGGCTGATGCAGCAAGGCATTGATTCGGTCTCGCTGAATCCCGATACCGTCGTCGATACCTGGCTGATGCTGGCGAAGAAGAAAAGCTGCTGAGCGGATGAAAATCAATCCCGCCTTTGTCGCCGCCGTGCAGCAAAGCGTGCGCACTGCGCCCTACCCCGAACTCATCGGCATGGTTATCAGCGCACTCGAGTTCGACAACTGCTGCATCGAGCTCGACCTCGGCGAGCGCCACCTGCAACCGTTCGGCATCGTCCACGGCGGCGTGATCGCCACGCTGATCGACACGGCGACATTCTGGGCCGGCTTCATGCGGCTGCCGGAAGACGCTGGCTTGGTCAACGTCGACCTCAAGTTGAATTACCTCAAAGCCGTCGCCAGCGGACACCTGCGCGCCGAAGGCCGCTGCCTCCGCGCCGGGCGGCAGATCAGCTATGCCGAGGCCAGCGTGTTCGATAGCAACGGCGAGCTCGTTGCGCACGGCGCGTCGACGTTGATGGCGCTTCCGGGCAAGGGACTCAAGCTCGGCGTTTCGAAGTTTATGCCGGACTAACGCGAGAGCGGCGGCTCGGCCCCCCTGCAGGTTTGCCTGACGCCGAAGTTCCCGGCGGTGGGGCGCTCGTCGCAGCGCGCGCAGCCGATTCGTCAAGCCCGTGCCAACTTGGCATAGCACCGGAGCCGGTCCGACGCCATCCACACTTCGCGGCGATGTTCGCCTTACCCTCGATTTGTCGTTCTAGAAGCCATCACGTGCACTGCACGCTAGGTCTTCGGGGAAACGGTCATGATTGCCAGGTTGCTTGCTGCGTGCGTTGTTCTGCTGGCTGCGTCGCCCGCGGCGTCTGCGTACAACGTCCTGAAGAATGGCGACTTCGCCGCCGGATTGGATGGCTGGAATCTGTTTAGCGCCGGTGGTGGCTTCGCGGGTCCCGAAAGCAACTTCGGCAGTCCCGCCGGCGGTTCGCTGCGCCTGCAGTCTTACAACTTCAATGCGACGTCGCATGCCGACCAATGCGTCGACATCCACAAGTGGTTCGCCCTGGACTTCAGCCTGCGCAAATTCAACGATGGCGAAAGTGGCAGCGGCACGCATCCGTTCAAGCTCGAGACCTACGATGCAGCCGACTGCAGCGGCAACGTGCTGAGCACGATCACACTGCCTGATGCTGGCGACGCGGTCGGCGGCAATCCCGCCACCGGCTGGATCGAGGTTTCGGTCTTGGGAACGCCGCTGCCTTCCGGGGCGATCAGTGCCAAGGTCAGCCTCGACACGATTGCCGGCGCGAGCGGAGTGTCGTACTACCTTCTCGACGACGTACAGGTCGTGCCGCCCGACGAGATATTCCCGGACGAATTCGAGGGCGGTTGAAGCGATGCGAGCCGATCCAGAAACGCGGGTGCGAGGCGCATTCGGCCTAACCAGCCGCGCTGCAGTCCACTGAGCACTCGCAACATCTGTCCACGCCCGCCGGGCAAACGGCCGAGCGGCAGGAATGCCAGATCGCGGATGCGTGCGACCGTATCGCGATCCGACTGGAACAGCGGCGTCAGCCACCGGCTCCAGAACTGGTAGACGCGCACGTGTGCGCGCCGCTCCTGCTCATAGCGAGCGATGGCCGTCTCGACCGGCGATTCCGCGCGCAACGCATCGCGAAGAGCCAGCGCATCCATCAGGGCCATGTTGACACCCTGCCCCAGCTGCGGGCTCATTGCATGCGCGGCGTCGCCCAACAGGACGAGCCGGCCGCGACTCCAACGGCGCAACACGGCATCGCGATAGCTGGCGCGTCGCAGCTCGGAACAATCTTCGATCGTGTTCATCAGCGAGCGCGCCTGCGGCCATAACGCGGCGACTTCGTCGAGCCACGACCCGATTCCGGTTTGCTGCCACTGGTCGAATTCGCTCGTGCGCAGGCTCCAGAAGAAACTCAGGCGTGGTGTCGCATCGCCCGGTCGCGTGCCGACCGGCAGCAAGCCGATCATCTTGCGCGCCGCGATGTAGCGCTGGCGCAGTTCGGACGGATGCTCCCAGTCTCCCTGCGGCAGCAGGCACCACAGCGCACCCCAGGGATACGGGCGATCGAGTTTCGCGCCGCCGACTTCCGCTCGCAGGCACGAAGCAGCGCCATCGGCAGCAAGCACCAGATCATACGGGCCGAATTCGCGCCCGCTCGCATCGCGGATCCTCCGTCCTTGCGCATCGGCGCCGACGATGCGGTGGGCACGATGAACGGTCTCGACATCCGGCCAGGCCTGCGCCAGCAGCGAGAACAACGCGCCGCGCTGCATGCCCAGGCCGAACAGGCGCGCGTCGAGTCCGGCGTAGCGCATATCCATGACGGCGCGGCTGTCCGCGGTCTCTCCGTACAGCCGTTCGATGCGCGCGCCATGCGCCAGCGCCTGATCGAGCAGACCCATTTCCCACAGCACGTGAAGGCCGACCGGCTGCAGCAGGAAACCGGCGCCGACAGGGCCGGGATTCTCCGCCTGTTCGAAAACCTCGACACGATGGCCGTCGCGCGACAGCAGGATAGCGGTGGCCTGCCCGGCCGTGCCGTAGCCGACCACAGCGATGTTCAGCGTCGTCTTGGCCATGATTCGAAGTACGTGACGGGCTACGCGGCCAGCGAGGCGGGCGTCGTCCGCGCCGCGGCCGGCGCCAACAAATACGCCGCCAGAGTCATTGGCGGACATAGTATACATTTCAGCATGACGTCTCCCCGACCGATCGCAGGCAACGAACTTTCCGCGCTGATGGCAAGCTTACGGACTCGCTCTCCGCAATGCAGCATTCGCCTCACCACGCCTCGGCATATACTTCGGGCTCGCGGCGTTGCGGCCGCGGCCAAATCCGATTTGCCGATCTGCAGGGGGCTGCGAGACGATGAATCCTTCGAACCTCGCCTATTGGCCGGCCGACACGGCCGAGCGCGTGCTCGAAACGACCGTCGGCTCAATCCTGCGCGACGCCGCGGCAGACGCACCGGATGAGGTCGCCGCCGTTGCCTGGGGCATCGTGCCCGCACAGCGGCGCACGTGGACCTATGCCGAGCTGCTGCGCGACGCCGAGCGCACGGCGCAGTCGCTGCTTTCGCGTTTCGAACCCGGCGAACACGTCGCGATCTGGGCGCCGAACCTGGCCGAATGGCTGCTGCTGGAACTCGGCGCAGGCCTCGCGGGCATCGTCATTGTCACGGTCAATCCCGCGTACCGGGCGCGCGAACTCGAATACGTGCTGCGCCAATCGCGCGCGGTCGGCCTGTTCCACATCGAGTCGTTTCGTGGCAATCCAATGGCCGAATTCGTGGATCAGGTGCGTCCGGCCCTGCCGAATCTGCGCGAAGCTATCGCACTGGAACGCTGGGAGGAGTTCCTCGCCTCGGCCGCGACGACGCGCCCGCTGCCGTCCGTCAGCGCGGGCGATCCGGCCCAGATCCAGTACACGTCCGGCACGACCGGATCGCCGAAAGGCGCGCTGCTCCCACATCGGGCGCTGACGAACAATGCGCGCCTGTTCGCGCAGCTCATCGGCATGCAGCCCGGCGATGTGTACGGGCATGCGATGCCGTTCTTTCATACGGCGGGCTGCGTGCTGGCGGCGCTCGGTGCGATCCAGGCGCGCGCCACCCACGCGTTCATTCCGGCGTTCGAGCCGGCGCGACTGCTCGCGCTGATCGAGAAGGAGCGCGTTACGCACACGCTCGGCGTGCCGACGATGCTGATCGC
>DASSGP010000362.1:0-2397 GCA_035693405.1 Rudaea sp.
CAAGAAGTCCGGCTATCTGCCCGAGGACTACGTGATCAAGCTTGCGACCGATGCCGGATTCAAGCTTGACGCCAAGAGCGAAGTCAACGCCAACCCGAAGGACACCAAGGACTATCCCGAGGGCGTGTGGACGCTGCCGCCATCGCTCGCGCTGAAAGAGAAGGATCAGGAAAAGTACCTCGCGATCGGCGAATCCGACCGCATGACGCTGCGCTTCGTCAAGCCGGCCGTCGCCGACGAGATCCAGAAGGCCGGCAACGAGAGCAAGACCGATTCGAAGTAAGGGCTTCGTGTTTGCGAGCCAGACCCGAACGGCCGCCGCGTGCGGCCGTTCGCTTTTCAGCCGCCGCCGAAGCGCATGCGGCGGTCGTCGCCCCGCTGTCGGCCGCAGACGAGGGCCCCAATTGCGCCGCGTTCGAGGTCCGTGCCGATGCTGCTCGCGTTGAACAAGCCGTATGCAGTGCTGTGCCAGTTCACCGACCGCAGCGGAACGCCTGAACACGGCCGGCCACGCCGGGCAGGAGCCCAAGTGCGCCGCGCAGGAGCGCAAGTGCCGCGAAGGCGATGGATGGCCGAAAGCGGCCCTCGAAGGCCATGGATGGTCGAGAGCGGCAGGCGCACGCTTGCCGAGTTCGTCAGGATCGCGGATGTCTACCCGGCCGGTCGACTCGACTACGACAGCGAGGGACTGCTGCTGCTGACCGATGACGGGGCTCTGGCCCGGCGCCTGACCGACCCGCGCCATCGCACCGCCAAGACCTATTGCGTCCAGGTCGAAGGCGACCCGGGCGAGGAGGCATTGCGCACATTGCGCAAAGGTGTACTTTTGAACGACGGACCGACGCTGCCGGCGCAGGTGCAGCGCCTGGCGCAGCCGCCGGACTGGCTGTGGCCGCGCGACCCGCCGGTGCGCTTCCGCAAGAGCGTGCCCGACGCCTGGATCGAACTGACGATCCACGAAGGCCGCAATCGCCAGGTGCGGCGCATGACCGCGGCCGTAGGGCTGCCGACGCTGCGGCTGATCCGCGTGCGGATCGGCGACGTTGCGTTGGATGGATTGCAGCCCGGCGAATTACGCGTCGTAAAGCCGTAGGCGTTATTGTTGATGTGTTGATGTGTTGATGTGTTGATGTGTTGATGTGTTGATGTGTTGATGTGTTGAGGGCGCGGTACGATTTTTAAAAGAACCGTTCGCGCTGAGCGTAGTTCGCGAAGCGAACGAAGTCGAAGCGGCCTTTCGACTTCGCTCCTGCGGAGCTACGCTCAAGGCGAACGGAGCGGGCGAGTCCCCCGGCACCCAACGGGTACGAAACATGTCCGAATTCAAAGACCATTTCTCCGGCCATGCCGCAATCTATCGCGAAGCACGGCCGACTTATCCGCCGGCGCTGTTCGCCTGGCTCGCGCAGCAGGCGCCGGATCGTGAACTGGCCTGGGACGCCGGCTGCGGCAACGGCCAGGCAACTGCCGCACTGGCAGGACATTTCAAGCACGTCATCGGCACCGACCCGAGTGCCAACCAGATCGCCGAGGCCGAGCCGCGTCCAAACATCGAGTACCGCGTCGAACCGGCCGAGCAGCCAACACTCGCGGCAGGCAGCGCAAGCCTGGTCACCGTGGCCCAGGCACTGCACTGGCTCGATCATGCGCGCTTCTACGAGCAGGTGCGCCGCGTCCTGAAACCACGCGGCATCATCGCGGTGTGGTCTTACGCGCACTGCGGCGTCGATGATGCGGCGATCGACCGCGCCGTCACGCGCCTGTACGTCGATCTGACTGGCCCCTACTGGCCGACCGAACGCAGCCTGGTCGAAACCGGCTACCGCACGATACCGTTTCCCTTTGTGGAAATTGCCGCACCGCCGTTTCCGATGATCGCGTCGTGGACGGCCGATCACCTCCTCGCCTACCTGCGCTCGTGGTCGGCCACGCAGCGTTATATCAAAGCCCTGGGTGAAGACCCGGTCACGCTGATCGAACCGGACCTGCGTGCCGCCTGGGGCGATCGCGCGAAAGTCCGCGACGTGCGCTGGCAGTTTCACGTGCGCGTCGGGAAGGTTTGAGAAGCCCATCGGGTACGCTCCTGGCGAGGGGAATCGCGCAGCCTCGCCGCCCTGGCAATTGAACCCCTCTCCCACCGGGAGAGGGGCAGGGGTGAGGGCCGGTATCGCGCGACGTCTCGCGGGAAGTCAGACGAAAAACGAACGTCACCAGCCTCGACCGAAAAGTTACGCGCCGCCGCTCTACGCATTGACCGCCGAATACGCGCCCGCGCATGATCGAACCGATGCCGCGCGCGCGGCCCCGCATCGAGGAAACCATGAAGATCGCTCTGGCCATCGCTGCTCTGCTGTTCGCCACCCCGGCACCAGCCGCCGACTACAAACCGTTACAGGG
>DASSGP010000363.1:0-2498 GCA_035693405.1 Rudaea sp.
CCCAGCTGCGCGAGGTGGCCACAGTCGGGCTCAAGCCGGTCGTGCTGATGATCCTTGAGACCGTGTTTCTTGCGGTGCTGGTCCTGTCGCTGATGCACTGGTTCGGCTGAGCCGAACATCTGACAACCGCGAGGCCGTCGACGCGAAGACCGCGCCGTCGGGACGTCCGCTACTGATCGACGTCTGGTTACGGCCCGAAGCAGACACCCGCCACCCGCGAAGCAATACCGCATAGCGGACGCTCCCCACTGCGGCCTTCATTGATCGCGTCGCCGCCGCCAAGCGCTTGCACCCCTTGACGTAGTTGCGGGACACTCGGCATCGACCGGAATGCCACCGGCAAAGGGGAGTGCGTCTGAGCGTGAAGCGTAGCCTGTTCGCCGAACTGCGGCGCCGCAACGTGTTCAAGGCGGCTGCCGCCTACCTTGCGCTGGGCTGGGTCGTCACCCAAGTCACTTCGACGGTAGCGCCGCTGCTGCACCTGCCCGAGTGGATCGCACCGGTCGTCGTCTGGATCGGCGTGATCGGCTTTCCGTTCGTGATCATGTTCTCGTGGATCTACGAGCTGACGCCGGAAGGCCTCAAGCGCGAGAGCGAGGTCGACCGTTCGGCCTCGATCACGCACGTCACCAGCCGCCGGCTCGACTACATCACCATTAGCCTGCTGGTGCTGGCGATCGGGTTGTTTGCGTTCGACCGGTTCGTTCCGCGCAGAGTCGAACCTCCCGCTGCATCGCGTGAAGCGCAGGCGCCGGCCGTGCCGAGTGCGTCTACCCCGTCGGCTGCGTCCGCGGCACCGGCGGCTCCCGCCAAGTCGATCGCCGTGCTGCCGTTCGAGAACCTGAGCGAAGACAAAGCCAACGCCTACTTCGCGACCGGCATGCAGGACGAGATCCTCACGCGTCTGGCCAGCATCCGCGACCTCAAGGTCATTTCGCGCACCTCGATGCTCAAGTACCAGAGCCATCCGGAAGACCTCAAGACGGTCGGTGCGCAGCTCGGCGTCGCCAGCGTGCTCGAGGGCAGCGTGCAGCGGGCTGGCGAGCAGGTGCATATCAACCTGCAGCTGATCGACGCACGCAACGATACTCATCTGTGGGCGCAGAGTTACGATCGGGAGATCAAGGACATCTTCGCGGTCGAGCGCGACATCGCGCAAAGCGTCGCCGATGCGCTGAAGGCGCAGTTGATGCCGGCCGAGGCCGCGCGCGTGGCGGCGACGCCGACGCAGAACCCGGCCGCTTACGATTTCTACCTGCGCGGCATGGCGCATTTCAACAAAGGCTACGATCAGGATGTGCTCACTGCCGCGGAGATGCCGCAGGCGATCGCGCTGTTCGAACAGGCTCTGGCCGCCGATCCGAAGTTCGCGCTGGCCGATGCGCAACTGGCCTATGCGCATGTTGACATGTACTTCGCCGGTGCCGATCGCAGCGAAACGCGCCTGGCCGCAGCCAAGACCGCTGTGGATCGGGCGCTGGTCCTGCAGCCCGACCTCGGCGAAGCGCACTTCGCTCTTGGCATCTACCACTACTGGGGCCGGCGCGACTATGCGCCGGCACTCGAACAGTTGCGCGTCGCGCGCGAGGCGCTGCCGAACAGCGCCGACGTCGTGACGATCACCGCCGCGGTAGCGCGGCGCCAGAACCGATGGGATGAAGCCATTACGGGCTTCCGGCAGGCGACGCTGCTCGATCCACGTAGTTCGATTGCGCTCGATCAGCTCGCGCTGGCATACGCCAATCTGCGCCGCTATGCCGAGGCCGACCGGGCATTCGGCCAAGCGGTAGCGCTGGCACCCGATCCGGCCGACGAGCGCATGACGCACGCGATCAACACGGTGTCATGGCGTGGCGACTTGGCACCGCTGCGCGCCGCGGTTAGCGGACTCACGACCGGTAGCGATGCGTATGTGGGCAATGCGCTGGTTATCTGGACTATGCACTGGTACGAGCGCGACTATGCGGCGGCGACTGCGATCGCCGCGTCGAAGGGCAACGACGCATTCGTCGATTCGGGAAACATCGTACTACCCCGAAACCTGTACCTCGCGTGGGCACACCGTGCGGGAGGAGACCCCGAAGCGGCCAAAATGGCAGCCACGGTGGTGCTGGACAGTACCCGCGCCGCATTGGTCAAACAGCCTGAGGATGCCTTTCTGCATCTTGCGCTCGGATTTGGCGAGGCAGAACTTGACCACAAGGACGATGCACTGCGCGAAGGCCGGCAAGCCCTGGCGCTGTTGCCGCCGAGTCGTGACGCGGTGACGGGATCGGGAATCCTGGTACGGCTTGCCGCACTCGAAGTGCGCGTCGGCGAGACCGACGCAGCGTTCGATCATCTGCGTCAGGCACTCGCGCTGTCGAGCGGCACGTCGATTTCTCCGGCCTTGCTCAAACTCGATCCGGTCTGGGATCCGATCCGCAACGATCCGCGCTTCGCGCAACTGCTGACACTCGGCGAAGGGCCGGTCGAGATCGCGACGAAGCCCTGATCGC
>DASSGP010000364.1:0-4652 GCA_035693405.1 Rudaea sp.
AACGTCGGCGTGACCGTGATGCCGTTGCTGCGGCCCTCGCTCAGATCTTCCTGCACGCGTGCGCGCGTCGGTTCGCTGTCGAGATCGCGCCGGAATCGATCCATGTCCAACCCGAGGCTGCGCGCGAAGTCGAGCACGCGCTCGATGCCGAATGGCGGCTCCTGCTCGTAGAGCCAGTCGTGCATTTCCCAGAATCGTCCCTGCGCCGCGGCAGCCTCGGTAGCGCGCGCGAGCAGAGTCGCCCCGGGATGCACGGCCTCGTTGGGCAATTGGCGAAAAACATAGACGAGCGATTCACCGAGCGCCGCGCGCAACTGCCCAAGCACAAGCCGAAGCCGGCGGCAGTACGGGCAAAGGAAGTCGCCGTAGACGACGAGGCTCACGACTCCGCCTTGCGCGCCGCCGCCGCGCGCGTGGTCGCGATCGAGGTCGACCGCGCGCAGCAGCCTTAGTCCGTCGGTGCGTTCGTTGTCTGCGGCCATGGGGCGTTGATCGGTCCGATGACTGTGCGCGGTACGGTAACGATCCGCGCGCTGGCGATTATGTCAGCGCGAATCGCCGCTGCGCCAGCGGCGTTTCCCGGTATTGAACCGCGAATTGATATGCGTCCATATGACCGACGCTTGCGCACTCCGGGCCGGCCCCTTTTCAGGATTGAATCGGCAAGGTGTGACTGAACGATTGGCGTTGCGCCGAGCTACGGCGTATATGTATGCAGGCATTTGGTGCATACAGGCGTTCCCGTGGCGCGTGCCAGGGGAAGTGCCTTGAGCGAGGTTCGCGATATGACGCGATGGATATGGGCAGTGCTGGCCGTCCTCGTTTGCCTCGCACCCGCTGAGGGTGCGGTGGCGCCCCCAGCCTCCGCGCAAACTACCGGCCTGATTGCCCAAATCGAACTCGACGGCCCGATCGGGCCGGCCGCCGCGGAGTATTTCGACCAGGCGTCGAGTCGCGCGGCGGCCGATGGCGCGGTAGCGATCGTGCTGCAGCTGGATACGCCGGGCGGGCTGGCCGATTCGATGCGCCAGATCATCACCACGATACTCGCCTCGAAGGTCCCGGTGCTGGGCTATGTCGCTCCCGGCGGAGCGCGGGCCGCGTCAGCGGGCACCTACATCCTGTATGCGTGCCATATTGCGGCGATGGCGCCCGCCACTCACCTGGGAGCGGCGACGCCGGTGTCGCTGGGTGGTCCCACTTCGCTGCCGTCGCCGCCGTTGGGCGACAAGTCCGATCAGTCCAAAAAGTCTGACAAGTCGGATAAGCCTGATGGCTCCGACAAGCCCGAAAAGTCTGGTAAGACCGATAAAGCCGCGCCCGTGGATTCATCGGACAATGACGCCGAGGCGCGCAAAGTACTGAACGACGCGATTGCCTACATCCGCTCGCTGGCGCAGTTGCGTGGACGCAATGTCGAGTGGGCGGAAGCGGCCGTGCGCGGCGCGGAGACGTTGACCGCCGACGAAGCGCTGGAAAAGCACGTGATCGATTTCGTCGCCGGCGACGTGCCCGCAGTGTTGGCGCAGGCCAATGGCCGCGAGGTGCATATTGCCGAGCGGGCCGTCACGTTGCAGCTCAAGGGGTTGCCGATAAGCGAGTACACGCCGAACGGGCGGGCGCGTTTTCTGATGATCGTTACCAACCCGCTCATTGCCTATTTGCTGCTGCTCGCCGGCGTCTATGGTATTGCACTGGAAGCGTTTCACCCGGGCACCTGGCTGCCGGGCATCGTCGGCAGCATCTGTCTGTTGATCGGCCTTTACGCGCTGCAATTGTTGCCGGTGAACTACGCCGGACTGGCGCTGATGGCGCTCGGGATAGGCCTGTTGGTCACCGAATTCTTCGTCCCGACAGTAGGCGCGCTGGGCGTCGGCGGCATTATCGCTTTCGTTTTCGGTTCGATCCTGTTGTTCAACACCGGCGTTCCGGGTTACGCGATCAACCTCGGCGTGATCGCCGGCATCGCCACATGCGCGGCGCTGCTGCTCGCGCTGATGCTGTGGCTGGTGATGCGTTCCCGCAGTGCGCCCCGTGTCAGCGGCGAGGAATACATGCTCGGCGCCAGTGGTGAACTGCTTGCCGCGGTAAGCGCCGGCGGCGAGACCTGGGCGCGAGTGCATGGCGAGCGCTGGCGCGTGAACAGTGCCGTATCGCTGCCTGAAGGCGCGCGCGTACGCGTCGTGCGCCGCCAGGGCCTGCTACTCTGGGTCGTCCCTGAATAGACAGCATAGATGGGAGAAATCACATGTTCGGCTTCCTCGGGATCCTGGTCTTCTTCGCTGGCGCATTGGTGTTCTCGGCGGTCAAGGTATTGAATGAATACCAGCGCGGCGTCGTGCTCACGCTGGGACGCTATACCGGCACCAAAGGGCCGGGCATCATTTTCCTGGTACCCGTCGTGCAACGCATGACGCGGGTCGACCTGCGCATAAAGGTGATGGACGTGCCGCCACAGGACGTGATCTCGCGCGACAATGTGTCGGTGCACGTCAACGCGGTCGTCTATTTCCGCGTCGTCGAGCCCGACAAGTCGGTGCTGCAGGTCGCGGATTTCTACCAGGCTACGAGCCAACTGGCGCAGACGCGGTTACGCTCGGTGCTCGGCCAGCACGAACTCGACGAGATACTCTCCAAGCGCGATTCGCTCAATCAGGCGCTGCAACAGATTCTCGATGAGGCCACCGATCCCTGGGGCATCAAGATCACGAACGTCGAGATCAAGGACGTCGACCTGAACGAGACGATGATCCGCGCCATTGCACGCCAGGCCGAGGCCGAGCGCGAACGCCGCGCCAAGGTGATCCATGCCGAGGGCGAACTGCAGGCCGCAGAAAAGTTGCGCGACGCGGCGGCGATGCTTTCGCAACAGCCGCAGGCCCTGCAGCTGCGCTATCTGCAGACATTGGCCGACATGTCCAGCAGCGGAAAGGCTTCGACGATCGTATTCCCGTTGCCGCTGGATCTGATCAAGCCGTTACTGGATGGAATTGTGCAAAAGTAAAGAAGTGGGAACGGAGGGAATCAAGCGAACCACGCGCGCAAGGCGGGCCTTGGGCCTTTGTTCGTTCCTGCAATAAGGCTCGCGGGTGGCGGCGGAAAACGTTCTGTGGCCACGTTGCGGCTCTTTCGCGAACCAGGGGGGAAGGATGTTGTTGCGTCGTCTGATCGAAAGGTTTCGCCGGCAGGACTGGTTTTCCGTCGGCATAGAACTGGTCGTCCTGATACTGGGTATCGTGCTGGGATTGCAGGCGACGGACTGGTCGAATGCGCGGCGCGATCGGGCCGACGAGCAGAACTATCTTGAACGGTTGCTGGCGGACAACAGTGCCAACCGGGCGGAACTGCAGCGCGCGGTGGAGACAGACGAGCAACGCGCGGCGAAGATCCGCTCGATTATGGACGCGCTCGGCGACACGAATGCGCAGCCGGACCCTGAAGCATTGCAGGTCGCGTTGTGCCGCTGGTTCGTGCAGCCGGACATCCATCTGCAACGTGCCACCTACCAGGAATTGGTTTCGTCGGGCAGGCTGCTTCTGATACAGAACCAGCAATTGCGCGAGCTGCTCGCGGCGGAAGATGCGGCGCACGCCGAGTCGCGCCGCCTGGACGTGCTGATACCCGCGATCCAGCACGGCGCCGAACCGATCGAAGGCTACCGCAACTGGCACCTCGACGCGGCAGAGAAGCACGCGGGTGCATCGTGCAGTTTCGATATCGCCGGCATGCGTCGCGATCCGCGCGTGGGCTCGGCCCTGGCCCAGCTGTATCGTGGCCAGGAACTCTACATGTTCTTTGCAAAACGCGAGATCGAGGCCGCCGAAAAGACGCGCGCGAAGTTGCTCGAAGCACTCGGGCGCCCGAATACAGAATCGACCGGCGTGAAGCAATGAGTCGCGCGAAACACCGCGAACTCAATTCCTGACGCGTCGCCTTTCAGACGCAAGCAAGAGTGACGGCGTTCCTGCAGCCGGCTCACATTTTCCTCAGGCCCAAAGCCTCTATAGACTCGCAAGCCAGTGCCCTGCCGCCCAAGGATACACAATGAAAAACGCCCGATGCATCGTACTCATGTCTGCCATGATTCTTGCTGCCGCCGCCTCGGCGCAAACCGGCGGCGCGGACGGCGGCATCGGGGCAGCTCAAATCAACGCGATCTACCCGGACATCGAAAAACTCTACATCGACCTGCACCAGAATCCGGAACTCGCGTTTCACGAACAGCGCACGGCGGCGACGCTGGCGGCGCGCGCCAAGGCGCTGGGCTTCGAGGTCACGAGCGGCGTCGGCGGCACGGGCCTAGTCGCGATCCTCAAGAACGGCCCCGGCCCGGTCGTGATGCTGCGCACCGAACTCGACGCGCTGCCGATGCAGGAGAAAACCGGCCTGCCGTTCGCGAGCACCGCGACGACGAAGAACGACGCCGGCGAGACCGTGCCAGTGGCGCATATGTGCGGACACGACCTGCACATGTCGGCATGGATCGGCACGGCCGAACTGATGGCGCAGAACCGCGCACGCTGGCACGGCACGTTGATGCTGGTCGGCCAGCCGGCCGAGGAAATCGTCTCCGGTGCGGCCGCGATGATTCGCGATGGTTTGTTCACACGTTTCCCGAAACCCGACTTCGCGCTCGGCATGCACGACGACGC
>DASSGP010000365.1:0-6608 GCA_035693405.1 Rudaea sp.
CACCGATCATCAATGTTTCACCTACGCGGCGAGTCAAAATCAACATGTCGTTCTGCTCCTTCGAATACTTCGTTATTCTCGTCTTCCTGACGAATGGCAGGCCGGTCGCCGTTGCAACCATGCCTCCTGCGAAACCGGCCCTGGAAGGCGAGCGGCGCGAAGCCGCACTTGCGTCTCCCTAGTTCGGGCAACAGCCGAATCGTCCGCACCGGTTTTACGCATTTGCCCCAGCGGTGCGGACACCGCGCAAGCGCGGGCATACTAGCCCAGGCACCGCACCTGCGCAACGAACGGGTAACCGCTTGGATGCCTGGAACCTCCCAAGTGTGACGCAGGTCAAGCAAGGCGCGATTCGACCCACGCCGGCACGGCGTCGAGGGCAATCGACAGCTGGGGCGAATCCTCGCCGCCGCCCTGGGCCATGTCGGGGCGGCCACCGCCCTTGCCGCCGATTTGCTGCGCGACGTGTGCGACCAGTTCTCCGGCCTTGACCTTGCCGAGCGCCTTGCCGTTGACGCCGGCAACGAGCGCGACCTTGCCGTCGGAGCCGCCGGCGAGCAGGACCACGCAGTCGACCAGCTTCACCTTGAACTGATCGACGCTGTCGCGCAACGTCTTCACGTCGGCCCCGTCCAGCCGGGCCGCAATCACCTTGATTCCGTTCACGTCCCGGGCGCCTGCCGCCAGATCGACGCTGGCCGCGCTGGCTGCCTTCGCCTTGATCGATTCGAGCTCACGCTCGAGCTTCTTCTGCCTGTCGAAAACCTGGCGCAACTTCTCAATGATATCGCCGCCGCTAGCCGAAAGCAGATCGGCCACTTGACCGAGTTGCGCCTCTTCGGCGCGCACATGCGTCAGCGCACCGGCGCCGGTGACCGCTTCGATGCGGCGGACACCCGATGCCACCCCGCTTTCGGCGACGATCTTGAACAAGCCGATATCTCCGGTCCTGCCGACGTGCGTGCCGCCGCAAAGCTCGGTCGAGAAGTCACCCAGCTTCAGCACGCGCACCTCTTCGCCATACTTCTCGCCGAACAGCGCCATCGCACCGAAGTCTATTGCGTCCTTGTAGGCCATCTGCCGGATTTCCGCGTCCACGTTGCGCCGAACTTCCGCATTGACGAGGTCTTCGATCGTGCGCAATTCCTCCGCGGAAACCGGCTTGAAGTGCGAGAAATCGAAACGCAATCGATCCGGCGCAACCAGCGAACCCTTCTGCGTCACGTGGTCGCCGAGCACGTCGCGCAATGCCGCGTGCAACAGATGCGTCGCCGAGTGGTTGAGCACGATCGCCTGGCGTCGCGCGGCATCGACCGATCCGTTCAGCGGCGCCCCGACGCGCAGGGTTTTGCCTGCCCATGTTCCAACATGGCCATGGAACGTGCCAGCCAGCTTGATCGTGTCGGCGACGCTGAAACGGCCGTCGGCGTTGCTGAGCAGGCCCGTGTCGCCGACCTGCCCGCCGGATTCGGCGTAAAACGGCGTGGCGTCGAGGATGAGCGTTGCTTCCTCGCCATCGTTCAGCTCGTTGACCGAAACCCCACCTCGCACGATGCCGACAACCTGCAGGCCATCCGCGTCGGTCTCCTCGTAGCCGAGGAACTTCGTCGGCGGCAATTGCTGGATCGCCTCGGCCGAAAGTTGACTCTTCGACTCGAACTGGCTCGCGGCACGCGCGCGTTCGCGCTGCTCGTTCATGGCCTTGTCGAAACCGGCCATATCGACCGCCAGGCCGCGTTCGCGGGCGATATCCGCCGTCAGGTCTACTGGAAAGCCGTAGGTGTCGTAGAGGCGGAACGCATCCGCGCCCGGGATCAGCTTGCCGGCGCGCGCGGCGACTTCGTCGAACACCTTCATGCCATGTTCGAGTGTCTCCCCGAAGCGTTCCTCCTCGGCTTTCAGCGCCTTTTCGACAATGCTGCGTTTCGCCGCAAGCTCCGGATACGCCGTTCCCATCTCCGCGACGAGCGCGTCGACGAGCTTGTGAAAAAACGGTTCCTGTTGGCCGAGGATGTAGCCGTGACGCAGCGCCCGCCGGATGATGCGGCGCAAGACATAGCCGCGTCCCTCGTTCGACGGCAGCACGCCATCGACGATCAGGAAGCTGCACGCGCGGATGTGATCGGCGATCACGCGCAGCGACTTGTTTTCCAGGTCCGCTGTGTTGGTAAGCTGTCCGGCCACCTTGATCAAGTGCTGGAACAGGTCGATCTCGTAGTTCGAATGCACGTGCTGCAGGATCGCTGCCAGACGCTCGAGTCCCATGCCAGTGTCCACGCACGGCGCCGGCAGTTTGCTCAGCGTGCCGTCGGCGGCGCGATCGAACTGCATGAATACCAGGTTCCATATCTCGATGTAACGATCGCCGTCTTCGTCGGGCGAGCCTGGCGGACCACCGGCAATATGCGCGCCATGATCGTAGAAGATCTCGGTGCAGGGACCGCACGGGCCGGTGTCGGCCATCTGCCAGAAGTTGTCCGATGCGTAGGGCGAGCCCTTGTTGTCGCCGATGCGCACGATGCGGTCGCTCGGCAAGCCGATTTCCTCGTGCCACAGATCGTAGGCTTCATCGTCGGTGTGGTAGACCGTGACCAGCAGGCGGTCTTTCGGCAACTTGAACACGTCCGTCAGCAATTCCCAGGCCCAGATAATCGCTTCACGCTTGAAGTAGTCGCCGAACGACCAGTTGCCGAGCATCTCGAAGAATGTGTGGTGCCGAGCGGTGTAACCGACCGAGTCAAGGTCGTTGTGCTTGCCGCCGGCGCGCAGGCAGCGCTGGACGTCGGCGGCCCGGACGTACGGGAGCTTCTCGCTGCCGAGGAAGACGTTCTTGAACTGCACCATGCCGGAATTCGTGAACAGCAGGGTCGGATCGTTGCCCGGCACGAGCGGCGCCGAGGGCACGATCGTGTGGCCCTTGGATTTGAAGAAATCAAGGAATGTCTGGCGAATTTCGGCGCTGGTTTTCATGGGGACGCGTTGGTCTTTGGATAATTGTGCGGTGATCTGCGGAAATACGAAAGCACACGAAACATTCCCGCAGTTCATACTAAATCTGGTCGAGCCGGACTGCGGAGGCAGGCAGAAAACTGCTCCTGCGTTTTCTGCATTCCCGCCATCCATGGCGGCCAGATGCCGGAGCGAACAGCGAAGCTGGCCCGCAGGGCACGCCGCAGGAGCGGCGCGTAATCCAGTGCCTCTTGCCTGGATATTCTCAAAAGAGCTGGATCCCGGCTTTACTCGCGCCATCCCTGGCACTCGCCCTTCGGGCCAGCTCCGCTGTTCGGGCGCGCTCCTGCGCGCAGCCGGGATGACGACCGAAATATCGATGCGGCCCTGAGGCCGGTCTGCGTCAGCCTGCTTCGTCCGACGAGTCGGCAATGCCGCTGGCGCCGATAGCTAGTTTAACAGTGGAGGCGTCGAATCCGCGACGCAAGAGGAAGGAAGCGCGCTTGGTTCGCTCGGCGAGATTCGCGGCCGGCTTCGCTCCGTACCGGCGGCGCAACTGGCGGCGGACCAGGCCCGGCCAATCGGGCTCGGCGGCGGCGATCAGCGCCGATGCGCGCTCTTCATCGATTCCGTGCGTCCGCAGTTCGGCAATGATCCAGCGCGGCCCATAGCCGCCCTCGATGCGCGAGCGCACAAGCATCTCGCCGAAACGGGCATCGTTCTGGAAATCCTTGGACTGAAGGCGTTCGAGCGCTGCGGCATTTTCGTCGGCATCGAACCCGCGCTGGGCAAGCTTGGCTTTCAGTTCGCGGGCCGAATGTTCGCGGCGCGATAGCAAGCCGAGCGCCTTCTCGTAGGCGCTGGGCTCGCTTTGCTTGTCAGACGATCGGCGCGCCATGATTTTGCAGCCGCTGGCGTAGGGTGGGCCTCGGCCCACCGCACTTCGCTCTACGCCAAAAAGAAAAACGGTGGGCCAAGGCCCACCCTACGCTTCTTCCAACTCCGCCGTGGGAGCCGCCGCGACGACCTTCGTCGACAGCAGCGCGCGCAGCTTGTCCTCGATGTCCTTGGCGACGGTCGGATTGTCCTTGAGGTACTGGCGCGCGTTGTCCTTGCCCTGGCCAATGCGTTCGCCACCGTAGCTGTACCAGGCGCCGGACTTGTCGACGATCTTGTTGTCGCTGCCCATGTCGATCAGTTCGCCCTCGCGGCTGATGCCCTCGCCGTACAGTATCTCGGTGATGACCTGCTTGAACGGCGGCGCGAGCTTGTTCTTGACGACCTTGATGCGCGTCTGGTTGCCGATGACTTCCTCGCCCTTCTTGACCGCGCCGATGCGGCGGATATCCAGGCGCACCGATGCGTAGAACTTCAGTGCGTTGCCGCCGGTTGTCACTTCAGGACTCTGTCCCGGCATCATGACGCCGATCTTCATGCGCAACTGGTTGATGAAGATGACCATCGTGTTCGAGCGCTTGATGTTCGCGGTCAGCTTGCGCAACGCCTGCGACATCAGGCGCGCCTGCAAGCCGGGCAGTTGATCGCCCATCTCGCCCTCGATTTCGGCGCGCGGCGTCAGCGCGGCGACCGAGTCGATCACAACGACGTCGACCGCAGCCGAGCGCACCAGCATGTCGGCGATTTCCAGCGCCTGTTCGCCGGTATCCGGCTGGGAAACCAGCAAATCGTCGACGTTAACCCCGAGTTTTTCCGCATAGCCCGGATCGAGCGCGTGTTCGGCGTCGATGAACGCGCACGCACCACCGAGCTTTTGCGCCTGGGCGACTACTTGCAGCGTCAGCGTCGTCTTGCCCGACGACTCCGGACCGTAGACCTCGACCACGCGCCCGCGCGGCAAACCGCCGATGCCAAGCGCCACGTCGAGCGCCAGCGAACCGGTCGGAATCGCATCGATCGCGTCCGACGGCCGGTCGCCCATGCGCATTACCGCGCCCTTGCCGAACTGCTTTTCGATCTGGCTCAAGGCTGAAGTCAGGGCGCGGCGCTTGTTGTCATCCATTGGATTTCCTCGATATGTGTGTGTTGATGCTCAATGTGCGTCGCGCCGGTCTCAGCAGATGCGACTTGCGTGCCTGCGACCGCACAATTCGCGTCCTCCAGGCACCGTCGCGCACGCTCCCGTGGCGTTCAGCGGCAAGCTCCTGGCCGCTGCAATGCCACGAGTTATTCCGGCTGCTCTCAAGCCGGAATAACAGCAATTATCACACAGCGACACGCGCGCCGCATGCGCCAATCCGCGCATCAGCTTGTAAGAATTTTCTGAACTCCGCGCAGCGCAGCGGCGACGGTCTGGCGGCGCACGGCCTCACGGTCGCCGTCGAAGTGGAACAACTCCGCCTGCGCGTAACCGCCACGCCGTTTCCAGCCGATCCAGACGGTGCCAACCGGCTTCTCGGGCGTGCCACCGGTCGGACCGGCGATGCCGGTGACCGCCACGGCAACCGTTGCGCCGAATCGCGCAAGCGCGCCGGATACCATCTCGATCGCCGTTTCGCGACTCACCGCCCCCTGGTGTTCCAGCGTTTCGGGGCGCACGCCGAGCAACGCTTCCTTCGCTTCGTAGCTGTACGCGACAACACCACACTCGAACCAGGACGAAGAGCCGGCGATGTCGGTCAGCGTTTTCGCAATCCAGCCGCCGGTGCACGACTCGGCAGTGACCAGGGTCGCGCCGCGCTGCGCGAAAATCGTTGCGATCGCCTGCGCCAGGTCGTGCAGCGCCTGATCACTGGAGATTTCTGTCTGCGGCATACTGGGACTTCCGCTGCGAACGCGGGCGATCATGCCACATTCCAGCCGATCAGCATCAAACGGGCGCACCGATACGAACCGGATACACGGCGATACAACCGCCGTGGCCAGTCTGGTGAACGCAAACGCCGACGGCTCACCGCGTGTCGACTACAATGTCGTCCGCTCTCGCCGATCCCCACGTCACTGCAACATGAACCGCGACGATTTCGCCCAGCACACACCGCTGATGCGCCAGTACTTTGCCGCAAAGGCCGAGTATCCGGACACGCTGGTGTTTTTTCGCATGGGCGACTTCTACGAGTTGTTCTACGATGACGCGCGCAAGGCGGCCCGGCTGCTCGACATCACGCTGACGCAGCGCGGCGCGTCGGCCGGCGCACCGATCCCGATGGCCGGGGTGCCCTATCACGCGGTCGAGTCCTATCTCGGCAAGCTGATCCGGCTCGGCGAGTCGGTCGCGATCTGTGAACAGATCGGCGATCCGGCGCTGGCCAAGGGCCTGGTCGAACGCAAGGTCGTGCGCGTGGTCACGCCCGGCACCGTGACCGACGAAGCCCTGCTCGAGGAGCGCCGTGACAATCTGCTGCTGGCAATCGCGGCAGGCAAGGACCGGTTTGGCCTGGCGTGGGTCGATCTGGCCGGCGGGCGCTTCCTGCTCAGCGAAGTCGCAAACGTCGAGGCTCTGGCCTCGGAACTTGCGCGCCTCGCCCCCGCGGAGACGCTGATCGGCGAGGACGTCGCCTGGCCGAGCATCGTTGCCGCGCTCCCCGGGCTGCGCAAGCGCGCGCCCTGGCACTTCGACGCGGAAACCGCGCAGCGGCAACTGTGCCGGTTCTTCGGCACGCGCGACCTGTCGGGTTTCGGCTGCGCAGACATGCCGCTGG
>DASSGP010000366.1:0-3154 GCA_035693405.1 Rudaea sp.
AAAAATGCTCCTGCATTTTCGGCGTACCGGCCATCCATGGCCATAAAAGAAAAAGGCCCGGTTTCCCGGGCCTTTGGTGGACTCCCCTGCTAATTCAGGCTGCGACGCTGCCCACCAGCGTCAGTTTTGGACGTGACGTAAACGTGCCAGTCGCCGTTTCCGGCAGGTCGTCGTTCGTCAGCATCGTGTGCATTTCGTTGACGGCCTGTTCGAAACGCGCCAGACGATTGTTGGCGGCGGTCGCGACCGGCGTCGGAATCTTATCCGTATCAAGCAGTTGGCGAACAAGATTGCGGTGATGGTCGGAGAAACTGGGGTCCTGTACGGCTTCTTCCAGCGCGCAGATCATGGCGGCCAGCCAACCTGAGGTCGGGGAGCGCAGCGCCAGCAGCAATTCGTTGGTGGGGACCGACATCGGAGTATCTCCAGAAACTCACCGGCATCTGCCGGCGGGACAGTAATGCAGTTTTGATGCCAGCCCTTCGGCGCCGGTCGACTGCCGCGAATGTGTCCATGGTCCAATCTGCCGAGCCGCCACACCAGACGGCTTCTCGCCCGGCTGCCGCCAACGCTTGCTTTCCGCTGTCCCAATCGCGCAGTCTTCGCCATCGCTTCGACCGAACCAGGGGACCTCGAATCCATGCGTCGCATCGCCTCGTTTCCCACCGCCTCGTCTCTGATCCACTCGTCTCTGATCCGTTCGTTACTGGCTGCGTCTGTTCTGCTCCTGGGTCTCGCGGCGTGCCAAGTCAAGGCGCCGGCACCGGAATACGACGTGATCATTCGCCACGGAACCATCTACGACGGCAGTGGCGCGCAGCCGCGGCAAGCCGATGTCGGCGTGCGCGGACAGCGCATCACAGCGATCGGCGATCTGACGAAAGCCAAAGGCGCGCGCGAAGTCGACGCGCACGGAATGGCGGTGGCGCCCGGCTTCGTCAACATGCTTTCGTGGGCGCCAGACTCGCTGTACCTCGACGGACGCTCGATGTCGGACATCAAGCAAGGCGTGACGCTCGAGATTTTCGGCGAAGGCGATTCGCTGGGGCCGTTGACCGAACAAATCCGCGCGACGGATTTGGCGGCGCAGGGCGACCTGAAGCATCCCATCGATTGGACCACGCTCGGCGAAGGGCTCGACGCGCTGGTCAAGCACGGCATTTCGCCGAACATCGCCTCGTTCGTCGGCGCTGCGACGATCCGCGAGCACGAACTCGGCTATGTCGATCGCGCGCCGACGCCCGAGGAACTCAAGCGCATGCAGGATCTGGTGCGCCAGGCGATGCGCGAAGGCGCGCTCGGCGTCGGCTCGGCGCTGATCTACGCGCCGGCGTTCTACGCCAAGACCGATGAACTGGTCGCGCTCGCGCAGGCCGGCGGCGAATCGGGCGGCGCCTACATCTCGCATATGCGCAGCGAAGGCAACCGGTTTCTCGAATCGCTCGATGAGCTCATCACGATCACTCGCAGCGCGCACGTGCACGGCGAGGTCTATCACTTCAAGGCGGCCGGCAAGGACAACTGGACGAAGTTCAGCCAGGCGATCGCGAAGATCGACGAGGAGCGCGCCAAGGGCCTGGATATCTCCGCCAACATGTATGGTTACACCGCCGGCGCGACCGGGCTGGATGCGGCAATGCCGCCGTGGGTACAGGAAGGCGGCCGCGACGAATGGATCAAGCGGCTCAAGGATCCGGCGATTCGCGCGCGCGTCGTCAAGGAAATGCGCGAACCGACCAACGCCTGGGAAAACCTGTTGCTCGCCGCGGGCAAGCCGGACAACGTGCTGCTCGTGTCGTTCGACAACGAGCAGCTCAAATCGTTGACCGGCAAGACCCTTGCCGAGGTTGCGAAGTTACGCGGCAAGTCGCCCGAAGACACGGCGATCGATCTGGTCATCGAGGATCATAGCCGCGTCGGCACCGTGTATTTCCTGATGTCCGAGGACAACGTCAAGCTTGGTCTTTCGCAGCCGTGGGTTGCGCTCGGCTCGGATGAAGGCTCGTATGCCCCCGAGGGCGTGTTCCTCAAGTCGCAGCCGCATCCGCGTGCCTACGGCAATTTCGCCCGCTTCGTCGGTCACTATGTGCGCGACGAACACGTCGCCAGCCTGGCCGATGCGGTACGCCGGCTGTCGGCGCTGCCGGCGCACAACCTGAAATTGCGGGATCGTGGGGAAATAAAGGTTGGGGGCTACGCCGACATCGTGATCTTCGATGCCGGGACGATCATCGACCACGCGACCTTCGACCATCCTCAGCAATACGCCACCGGCATGCGCGACGTCTTCGTCAATGGCGTGCAGGTGCTCAAGGATGGCGAGCACACCGGCGCGAAGCCGGGCCAGGTCGTGCGCGGCCCGGGTTACGTTGCGAAATAATGGAAAACGATACTTTGCCGCAACGCCGTCCGGACGTGCTGGTACTCGGCGGTGGCGTCATCGGTCTCGCCTGTGCGCTTTTTCTGCTCCGCGCCGGCCGCAGCGTCACGGTGCTCGAACAAGGCAGCGCCGCGGGCGCGTGTTCGCACGGAAACTGCGGCACGATCACGCCGAGCCACGCTATGCCGCTGGCGATGCCCGGGATGATCGCGCAGGCGCTGCGCTGGCTGTTCAGGGCCGATGCGCCGTTTCGCGTCGCGCCGCGTCTGGATTTCGCCCTGCTGGAATGGCTGCTGCAGTTTGCGCATCGCTGCACCTGGGCTGACTTCAAGCGGATAACGGCGGCCAAGGCGCCGCTCCTGCGCCTGGCGCGGGAAGGCATCGAGGAACTGATTCGCAGCGAGCGGATGGATTGCGAGTTCGAGACGACCGGCACGCTCAACGTCTATCGCGACACGCGTGCGTTCGAGAAATCCGCCTGGCTGCCGCAGACGCTGCGCGACGTCGGCATGCAGATCGAAGTGCTCGACGGCGCGCGTTGCCGCGAGCTGGAACCGGCGTTGAACGGCAGCATCATCGGCGGCTACTTCAATGCCCAGGACGCGCACCTGCGCCCGGACCGTTACGCAGCAGCGCTGACGCAGGCGGTCAAGGCCAGGGGTGGGCAGATCCTCGAGTCGACGAAGATCACGGGCTTTCGCCTCGATGGCGATCGCATCGACGCCGTGGCGACGGAGCGCGGCGAGTTCGCCGGCCGCGATGTCGTGTTCGCGC
>DASSGP010000367.1:0-3492 GCA_035693405.1 Rudaea sp.
TGAACTGGAATGCCGACAAGCGCTCACGAAATCCGTTCCGGCGCAGGCCGCCAATTTCTTGCATCGTCATGTGTCACCTGTTGCTGAAGTCAGCTCAAATTCGATCGAGAGTCTCACGCGCTCGAGAAGGTCGCGTCGACGGTCAGGCCATCGGGACTCTGGCACTGTCCGATGCCTCCTCCGGCGATTCCTTCTGCAGGACGCACGAGGTGAAACTTGCAGCGCGCACGCTCGCCGCTCGGCGCGCCCAGATTGGCCACGACCCAGCCCGTGTATTGCTTGATGAAGTCCGCGGAGGGAGCGGCATTCCAGTAACCCCAGCCGCTGCTGCCGGCCCATTCGGAATTCCACCGGTCCCAGAGCGGCTCGATCTTGTCGAGCGTCGTCTCTTCGGTGATCTGGAAGTACCGTCCGCTGTAGGTCGTGCCGTCCGCGAGCGTTGCGGTCATCGTGCCGGAGGGCGAATTCGCCGTCGTCGCGTTGAATTCGGCCGGATTCGCGTTCGCAGCGGTCGCGGTGAATCCCGATCCGATGGCAGCGCAGCCTGCCACCAGCGTGGCCAGCAGCCGTTTGCCCAGTTTTTTGGTTGGATGCGTCATGTTGCTTCTCCTGTCTCAGGCCGGCAGCGCGATTGGCGCCGGCGTCAGGAGCAAGGGTGGCAAGGCGCGGTTTCAGGTTGACTTCCGTAGTGCGCGGCTAGGATTTCAACCGAAACGGAGTGCGTGACGGGCAAGGTCTCAACTGAGCGAAGCCACGTGGTGGGTGCGACTGGAATCAATTGTCAGCTCAGAGGTTCTAGACGAACTCATACACGGTTACGAAACCAGCGATGACAAGCAGAGACAACGACAACAAGAGTGTCATATCGATAGTGTCGGTCAAACGCGCGAGCCGGGGTGATTGGATATGCCTGATTGCAAAAACGTCATGTAGCAGACGGCAAGAAAACCGAGCGCGGCGAAGAGAAAAACATCGTCGGCAATGCTCGCTACTTTGGTGCTGGCGATGCGCAGGTTGACGATTCCGACCAGCGCCAGGCTGATTCCCGCCATCGTTCCGCTGGTAGACAGCAACGCAAGGAGCATATCCATGAGAGTGTCGGGATCGTTCGTGCTTTTGAGCATGCAGTCAACCGGAGAGGCACTCGGTGCGAGTTTCGGGCGCGATGCTGGCGCCTGCCCGACGCTGGTGGTGCGTTCGCAAATAACCTTACACACGAATCGCTCTCAAGCCCCTCCCCTTGATGGGGGATGCGCCGGGGAGTGGGTGGCGCGCTCCTCCTCCCCGCACTGCGCGCGTCGACCTCTCTCGCAAGGGGAGAGGTGGGGTGTGCAATACACGGTTTCTTGCGGAACGGGATACAGCTCAATAGAGCGTTTCGACCGGTGCATTGAAGATGTAGCCGACACCACGTTCGGTAACGATGAAGCGCGGATGCGCCGGATCGGCTTCGATCTTGCGGCGCAGCCGCAGCACCTGGACGTCGATCGACCGGTCGTAGACTTCGTTGTCGAACACGCGGCTGGCTTCGAGCAGTTGATCGCGCGTGAGGATTCGCTGCGGGGCGGCGAGCAGCGCGGCGAGCAGATTGAACTCGCCATTCGTCAATACGATGCGGCCAGCCTGACTGCGCGTGAGGCGTCGGGTTCTCAGGTTGAGCTCGAATTCGGCGAAGCGGAACGCGCGAATGTCGCCCTGCCGGGCGTGCTCGGTCGCCGCGCTCTTGCTACGCCGCAACACCGTCCGAATGCGTGCGAGCAGTTCGCGCGGGCTGAAAGGTTTCGTCAGGTAATCATCGGCGCCGAGTTCCAGTCCCATGACACGGTCGGCTTCGTCGCGTACGCCAGTGAGCATCACGATCGGAATCGCCGACTCGCCGCGGATCGTTCGCGCGATCGCCATGCCATCCTCGCCGGCAAGGCGCAGATCCAGGACCACGAGATCGATCGCTTCATCGGCGAGGATCTGCGCCATCTGCGCGCCGTTCGGCGCGACGCTGACGCGCAACTCGTTCTCGGCGAGATACTCCTTGAGCAAATCGCGGATCTGCGGGTCGTCGTCGACGACGAGGATGTGCGGCTGAATCGTCTCCGCCATGTCTGCAGGCTCCTGGCCGGCTGCGGCTAATCTAGCATAGGGGGCTGCCGCACCGGGCAGCGCCGGTTGTCGAGTGCGACTAGTTTCCACGGCGCATTCAGCCCCGGTTGCCTTGTGACTGCTGCCGAACGAACCAGGCCTGCTTCTCGTTCGTGCGAATGACCTGGCTAACGAGCAGATCGTTGGTGCCGTCATCGCCAAGTTCGGCAGCCCGCCGCGCCGCCGCGCGGACGTAATACAACACGCTCTCGTGCGCGTCGGCCAGCCGAGCCAGCTGCTGTGGCGGCTCCTCGCGGTCCATCGGCGGCAGCGTGAGCATCGTCGTCACTGCAACGTCGGCGGCCATCGCAATGGCGGTGCCACCCAGAGTCTGGATCCGCTCGGCGATCGCATCGATCAGCGTCACTTGCTCCTCGTAGTGTTGGTCGAAAAGCAGATGCAATTGGTAGAACGTCGGGCCGGATGTCTGCCAATGATGTTTCTTGTAAAGATCGCGCAATGTCATCGCATCGGCGAGTATCTGGTTCAATGCGGTCACGCTGGTGGCGCGCGAGTTGCGCGTCAAGGCGATGCGCACGTCGGCGACGTCGCTCGGCGATTGCTCTGCCACCGCGGGTTGTACCGCGCCACGTATTTCAATCGCCTCATCCGAGGGCGCGATGCTTTCAAAGTTGCCGTTGCGGAAGGTTTCGAATGTCATGAGAAGTGTTCCTCGGTATTCAGCTACTGAGTTCTAAGGGAGAGTGGACTGTGCCCCGCTGCTCGCGGTGAGTGCGCGCCACAATGCGACGAGCCACGATCGGCTGCGCGCCTGGCGGCCATCGCGGTTTGCGCGTTGAAGTTGTTGCTGCGCACGGACTTGCCTGCGCGCGAGTAGCGCTTTCATTTCGGGCGAGGCTGCCGCGAGGATTGAGGTTGGCATGAGGGTTCTCCTGTTGCGACCGGCGAGCGCTGGTGCCGTCGGCGTCAGGAGCAAGCGTGACGGGACGAGGTCTCGCGCAGATTTCCAACCCGCGCCGGTGCGTTTCAACCGTAACGCATCCGTCCGGGATGGCTTCGAGGTACCCGTGCCATTGGGAGAAACCTCTCGTCTCGTCATTCCGGCGGCTCTCAACGGCGGAGCTGGTCGAGCCGGGATCCAGCTCTTCAGCAATCTGGCCAGAGAGCTGGATTCCGGCCTGCGCCGGAATGACGAGCGATAGAGTCGTTCGTAGCGCAGCGAGTGGCGGCTCAATACGCAGAACCCATGATTCTCGCGAGCGACTCCGCCAGGTCGCGCCGCTGCAGCGGCTTGTGCAATACCTCGTTCACGCCGGCGCTGCCGGCGCGTTGCGCGAGTTGGCCGCCGCTGTAGCCGCTCATCACGATGATCGGGATGTCGGGGCGCAGCCGGCG
>DASSGP010000368.1:0-3308 GCA_035693405.1 Rudaea sp.
TCTCGAGTTGATCTTGCGCGAGGAAGTTGCCCACGTCGCCGCGGGATCGCGCTGGTTCGCCTGGTGTTGCGAACGCGCGAGCGTTGATTCGGAGGCAACGTTTGCTGCTCTGGTCACGGAGTTTGCGCGCGGCGCGATCCGCGGCCCGTTGAACGGCGAAGCGCGCCGCGCGGCCGGTTTCAGCGAGAGCGATCTCGCGAGTCTTGCGGCGCTGGCTGCATGATGCGAAATCTGCGCCTCGCGTTGGCCCTGATTCTGCTCTGGCTGCTCGTGCTCGGCACGGCGGCAGGCATCCCATGGTCGGCCCCGTTGTCATCCCGGGCGATGGTTGCGCTGAACGGGCAGGATTTCCGGCCCCTAGTCGGCGCCGGCGTCGAGGACGGCACCTCGCTGGGTATCGGCACGATCGCGACCGAAGGGTATGCGCTGCAAACGACGTCGCTCGAGCATCTGCGCGCCGCGGACATGCCGATCCTGCGCTATCACTTCGAAGATTTTCCACGCACGCTCGAACTGGTGCTCGTGTTCCGCCGCGCCGATGCCCCGGGCGACGTGCAGACCGTGGCCTTGCCGTGGCCCGGGGACCGCAGCGTCGTGGTCGATCTGCGCGCCGCGAGCGAAGCCTGGCGCGGCGAGATCACCGAGTTGGGATTTGCCGAATACCCTACGGCGCAACTGGTGCCGCCGAGCATCGCGTTTCGACCCTTCCGGCTCGTAGACGCACGTCTGCAGTCGGCCGCATGGAGTGCGGCGCCGGCCCTGTTGCTCTCGGGCTGGTTTGGATATCGGCCGTGGAGTCAGGCTTCGATCAACGTGGTTGCGCAGGGGGCCGAGAGCAGTGCATCGATGCCGCTTACCCTGGCGCTCGGCGGCGCGTTGACGTTCTGTGTGCTGGTGTGGCTGAGGCGCGAATGGCGCGCGTGGTTGCCCCAGCTTGCGTTGCTCGTCGGCATGTCGATGTGGGTGGCGCTCGACCTGTGCCGGCTCGACGATCTGTGGACCAAGCACAAGCTCACCACCTCGATTTACTCCGGCAAGTCCTGGCAGGAGCGCGCGCGACTGCAACCGGATGAAGACGTCGCCGGATTTGCCCAGTTGACTCGCCAGCATGTTGCGGCCGCCGGCTCGGGTCAGCGCGTGCTGGTCTGGTCGGATTCCGTGTTCAAGATGCTGCGGCTGATCTATTTTCTGCTGCCCCTGAACGCGGCACCCCTGGATTCTGCGGTGTCGCAGGTACCGCCGCCTTCCTGGCCGGCCGATACCGTGATCGTGATTTGTGCCAGCAAGACCTGGCACTACGACGACGCGACTTCCACGCTGCTCGCCGGCGCGAAGACCTTGCCGGTCACGCCATTGTTCATTGGCGGCGAACTGGGCGTCTATCGTCTGAGGAGAGCCGGACCATGACCCCGGCGTATCTCCTCGCGTGGTTCGTTGCGATCGCGGCAGGGATGCTGCCGATGTTCGGGTTGAGCGTCTCGATGCGCGCGGGGCGCACGGCGACGGTATGCGGTTATGGCATCGTATTGGGCATGCTGCTGACGGCGGCGGCGACTGCGCTGACAGCCCGCGCCGATACGACGGAGGCATGGATTCATGCAGCGCCTTGGCTCGCTGCGTTCGCGGTCGTGGCGGCAGCTGCAGCTTATTGGATGCAGCGACGGGCGCCGCGCGCGCCGCCGCCGCTCCAAGGCGACGACGAGCCCGCAGTTTACTGGCCGCGCCTCGCCGCGATCGTGGCGCTCGCCTCGCTGATCTGGCGCGGATCGATCCTGGCGAGCGAGGTGCTGCTGCGACCGACGTTTCCATGGGACGCGTGGGACGCATGGGCGGTGAAATCCAAGACCTGGTACCTGCTCGGCCATTACGTCGCGTTCGTGGCCCCCACCGAATGGCTGACGCGCGCGAGTGCGGATTTGTACAGCGGGCCCGCGTGGGCTTATCCATCGACCGTGGGCTGGCTGCAAGTGTGGTTTGCCAGCGCCGCCGGTGACTGGGTCGAGCCGCTCGTCAACCTGCCGTGGTTTGCACTATGGGTCGGCATGCTGCTCGGCCACTATGGCCAATGGCGTGCGCTCGGCCTGGACCGGACGCGTGCGCTGATCTTTGTCTACCTGCTGGGCTCGTTGCCGCTGCTCGCCACGCACGTTGCGCTGGCCGGTTACGCCGACCTGTGGGTCGCGACGATCTTTGGCTTCGGTGTGCTCGCGTGGCTTCGCTGGCAGGAGCAGGGCGATCGCGCCCAACTCGTGCTTGCAGTGATTTGCGCGGCGACCCTGTCGTTGTTGAAGTTCGAAGGCATCATCTGGTGCTTGACGCTGTTCGCGACAATTGGCCTCGGCGCACTGCCACCGCGCTGGCGCTGGCGCACCGCGTTGTTCGCGAGCGCAGGACTGCTGATTGCTGCGGTGATCGGGCAGTCGCATGTGTTATTTGCCGCGATCGGTTGGGTGCGAAGCGGCACGCGCGTCGTCGAGGTCCCGGTCATCGGCTCGCTGTCGCTGGCCTGGCACGGGTCGGCTGCGGTCGGCATCGCACGCGGCCTGTTCGTGCAATCGAACTGGCACCTGTTGTGGTGGCTGGTCGGACCAATCGTCGCGTGGCGCTGGCGGACCTTGCGCGCGAGCGACGCTCTGAGCCTGTGCGCGCTGTTGTTGCTGGTCTGTTTTGGATTACTGGTCTTCCTGTTCGTGTTTACCGATGCGGCCGAGTGGGCCGAAAGCTACACCGCGGTCAACCGCTTGGTCATGCATATCACGCCGGCCGTTGTCACCCTGCTGGCTTTGCTGTTGCGCGAACCGCGCGTTGCGCCAGGATCGATTCGTACAGGTGCAGGACCTGATCGGTTGTCAGATCCAGCGTGAAATGCTCGCGCCAGCGCTGCGCGCCAGCGCTGCCGAAACGGTCCCGTTCCGCATGATCGGCCGCCAGTCGACGAAGCGCCGCCGCCAGCGCCAGCGCATCCCCGGGCGGAACCAGAAGGCCGGTGCGCCCTTCCTGCACGACAAATCCGACGCCTGACCCCGAAATCGCACTCGCGATGACCGGCAAGCGGGCGCGCATCGCCTCGAGCAGCACCAAGCCGAACGATTCGGCGCGCTCGGTCGATGGCAGGCAGAAAATGTCGGCGCTTGCATACGCGTCGACAATTGCGGCTTCGCCGGCCGCATCCATGTCGATCCGACCGGCGAAACGCACGCGCGCGCCGATGCCCAGTTCATTGGCGAGTTGCTGCAGTGGCCGTCGGCATTCGCCGTCGCCGATCAGCAACAGGCTTGCATCTTCGACGTCGGCGAGCGCGCGCAACA
>DASSGP010000369.1:0-5125 GCA_035693405.1 Rudaea sp.
CGCGACCGGCTGGAGATTCTTCTTCATCGAGCAGATGTCGAACACGCGCCTCGATCCGCGCCGGTTCGTGACGCCGCGCCCGGAATACGTGCGCGGCGACGGTGCATTCAAGTCAATCACCGCCGAGCTGTAGGGTGGGCCTTCGCCCACCGCCATTCTTTTCAGCGCAAGAGCATTTTTTGGACGCGGATGACGCGGATTAACGCGGACAAGGGCGGATAGAGCGAAAGAGTTGATCGCGGACCGGAAGAAATCCGCGTTGATCCGCGTTGATCCGCATTATCTGCGTTATCCGCGTCAAAATTTTGCTCTCAATCGTCTTCGAAACGCTGAGACCCGAACGGCTTCTGCGTTTTCTTCGCCGGCGCGGCGCCGCTGACGACCCCCTGCCACACGGCCAGCGCATCGCGCGTCGCGGCCACGTCGTGCACGCGAACGATCGCTGCACCTTTCTGCACGGCGAGCAACGCCGCCGCCGCCGATCCGGCCGCGCGATCGGCGGGATTCTCACGCCCGGTCAGCGCGCCAATCATGCCCTTGCGCGACAGGCCGGCGAGCAGCGGCACGCCGAGCGCGGCGAACTGGTCGAGCGCCCGCAACAGGGCGAGATTGTGTTCGAGCGCCTTGCCGAAGCCGAAACCGGGATCGACGACGATGCGTTTCTTGTCGATGCCGGACATCTCGCAGGCGAAAATGCGCTCGGCCAGGAACCGCCGCACGTCGGACACGACGTCGTCGTAATGCGGCGCCTGCTGCATCGTGCGCGGCTCGCCCTGCATATGCATCAGGCAGACCGGCACTTTCAAATCGGCGGCGGCGTCGAGCGCACCGTCACGGCGCAGTGCGAAGACATCATTGATGAATCCTGCGCCGGCCGCCACGGCGGCGCGCATGACTTCGGCCTTGCTCGTGTCGATCGCAATGGGAACGGACGTCTGTTTCGCGAGTGCTTCGATCACCGGCACTACGCGCATGATTTCTTCCTCGGCCGAGACTTCATCCGCCCCGGGCCGCGTCGATTCGCCGCCGACATCGAGCAGGTCCGCGCCCTCCTCGACCAGCCGCAGGCCGTGAGCGATCGCGGCGCCCGCGTCGAAATGCAGGCCGCCATCCGAAAAGGAATCCGGCGTGACGTTGATGATGCCGGCTATGCGTGGCTGGTCGAGCCGCAGTTCACGGCCATGGCAATCGAGGGTTCGGACAAGATCGAACATGAGTCAGGGTGCCGATCGGGTTGACGGAGGCGAGGACGCCGGCATGTTCGATGCCGCAGTTTTGGCCGGCGCCGGCAGGCCGACCTTCCTGCAGAACGCCGCGAAGCGCGGCGTATCCCGGTAGCGCTTGAAGAACGGATCGATGAGCAGATTGCGAATGCCGGTGTCGCGGCTCGCCCAGGCCCGATCGAGCCATTCGAACATGTGGTCGGCATCATCGCGCAGCGCATAGACCTCGGCGATCTGATACGCCACGAGCGTCGCGTACTTGTCGGTGAGGACCTTCAACGCTGCATCGGCTGCGCTGCGATCGGTTCCGATCTGGCGCGCCAACGCGACTGCCTCGTCCTGCCAGACTCCCGGCGGTTCCTGCTGCGCGGCAGCGAGCGCCGCTTGCGCATTGCCACGCTCGATTTCGATCGTCGCGAGTTGCAGGTTATAGCTCACGGCTTTCGGCTGCAGTTCGATCGCGCGGCGAATTGCCTTGTCCGCTTCATCGAGACGGTTCAGCGCGGCGAGATTGCCGGAAAGACCCCAGTACCATCCAGCACGAAGCGGATCGGCCGCCAGTGCCTGGCGGATCAGGCCGACCGCCTCTGCTGGCTGGCCGAGTGTCGCGCGCAGGTTCGCGAGCATGATGCGAGTCGGCCCGTCGGTCGGCGCGAGCTCCAACGCGCGCCGCGCTTCGGCCTCGGCCCCGGCCCAATCGAAATCGCGATTGAGCAGCAAGCGGCCCTGCGCGACATGGGCGCGCGCCAGATCCGGCGCGAGCGTCAGCGCCGTCTGGGCGGCCACATGCGCTTGTGCGTACGCCTGCTCCGCCGCCTTCCCTTCGAGGAATCCGGCCGCTTCGTTCGACCATGCGAGCGACGACAACGCCCAGGCCAGCGCGTATTTCGGGTCCAGTCGGGTCGCTATCGAATATTGATCGATCGCCTTGCGAAAATCGGCCTCGGTCCCGATCGAGACAAAGAAGTTGCCTTGCAGATACGCGTTGTAGGCATCCAGGTTGCCGCTAGGCGGACGATCGGTCTGCGCAGCGGCATTGCTGTCATCGGTGAGAAGCTTGGCCTTCAGCGCACTTGCGACGGCGTTCGTGATGTCGTCCTGAAGGGCGAACAGATCCTTGTACGGCCGGTCGAAGCGCTCCGTCCACAACATGCGCCCGCTGGCCGCATGGATAAGCTCAGCGGTGACGCGCACCATGTCACCGAAGCGGCGCACGCTGCCCTCGAGCAGGTTTGCCACGCCGAGCTTGGCGCCAATAGCCTTGCTGTCTTCCTTCGAGTCGCGGAACTGGAACGCCGAATTGCGTCCGATCACGGTCACGCCATCGAAGTGCGACAAAGCGGTGATCAAGTCTTCGGAGAGTCCGTCGGAAAAGTATTGCTCATCCTTGTTGCCGCTCTCGTTGGCCAGTGGCAGCACCGCGATCGATTTTTCCGGAATCGCGGCGTTCGTCGCATCGTTTCGCGCGACAAACAGGTGGGTCAGCAGCAGCACGACCGCGACGGCGAGTACGCCGATGATCGCCAGATCGAGCTTGCGCCCTTTCGGGCGCACGGCGACTTCGCCCGGCGCGAGATCGTGCTCGAGCCGAAGGCCTTCGGGTGTCAGTTCGAAAAACCAGGCAAACAACAGCCAGAACGGAAAGCCGATGGCGCCGCCGATAACGACCCAGCGCGTGATCCAGTCCGGCGCGTTGAACACTGGCCCGAGCTGCGCGATACCCTGGGCAAGCGCCCACAGCCCGCCGACATAGAGCGCGCCGGTACGCAACACGTTGCGACGACGCAATTCAGCGAGGAACGACGCTACGTTCAAGTAACCGCCCTGATTTTCGCAATCGCGAAGACCCGCAGAGTTTCAGCAAGCGCGGCGAATAGTGCAAGCGCAATTCCGGACCAACGAAAAGGCCGCCCGGAGGCGGCCTTTTGCGCGATCTCGTCTAGCCTTAGTGCTGGGCGGCGGGCCCGCCGATTGGAGCGGCCGGCTTGCCGACCCCCGTGGTACCGCCGGCGCCGCTATCGGCCGGCTTCTGCCAGTCTTTCGGCGGACCCGGCGTGCGGCCTTCCATGATCGCGGTGATCTGCTCGCCGTCGATCGTTTCGTATTGCAGCAGCGTCTGCGCCATCGTGTGCAGCTTGTCGATGTTCGTCGTCAGCAGGTCGCGGGCGCGATGGTAGGCATGGTCGATCACGGCACGAACCACTTCGTCGATCTTGCGTGCGGTTTCCTCGGACACATGCTTGTGCTGCGTAACCGAACGGCCGAGGAATACCTCGTCCTCTTCTTCGGTGTAGGTCATCGGGCCGAGTTCTGGCGACAGGCCATACTTCGTGACCATGTCGCGCGCCAGGCTGGTCGCGCGCTGGATGTCGTTCGATGCGCCGGTCGTGACCTTGTCGTCGCCGAAGATCAGCTCCTCGGCTACGCGGCCGCCGTACAGGCTGGCCAGACGACTTTCGAGGAACGTCTTGCTATGGCTGTAGCGGTCGTTCTCGGGCAGGAACAGCGTTACGCCGAGCGCGCGGCCGCGCGGTATAATTGTCACTTTGTGAACCGGATCGTGATCCGGCACGAGGCGGCCGACGATCGCGTGCCCGGCTTCGTGATACGCGGTCAGCTTCTTCTCGTCCTCGCTCATGAGCATCGACTTGCGCTCGCTGCCCATCATGATCTTGTCCTTGGCGCGCTCGAAGTGATCCATCATGACTTCGCGGCTGTTGAAGCGCGCGGCGAACAGCGCCGCCTCGTTGACGAGGTTGGCCAGATCGGCGCCGGAGAAGCCCGGCGTACCGCGGGCGATCACGGTCGGATTGACGTCCGGCGACAGCGGAACCTTGCGCATGTGCACCTTGAGTATCTGCTCGCGGCCGCGCAAATCCGGCAGCGGGACCACGACCTGGCGGTCGAAGCGGCCCGGACGCAGCAGCGCCGGGTCGAGCACGTCGGGGCGGTTTGTCGCAGCGATGACGATGATGCCTTCGTTGCCTTCGAAGCCGTCCATCTCGACCAGCAGCTGATTCAGCGTCTGCTCGCGCTCGTCATGCCCGCCGCCGAGGCCGGCGCCGCGATGGCGGCCTACCGCGTCGATTTCGTCGATGAAGATGATGCACGGCGCATGCTTCTTGGCCTGCTCGAACATGTCGCGCACGCGCGAGGCGCCGACGCCGACGAACATCTCGACGAAGTCGGAACCGGAGATTGTGAAGAACGGCACCTTGGCCTCGCCGGCAATCGCCTTGGCGAGCAGCGTTTTGCCCGTGCCCGGCGAACCGACCATCAGCACGCCGCGCGGAATGCGCCCGCCGAGTTTCTGGAACTTCGAAGGATCGCGCAGGAACTCGACCAGCTCCTGGACTTCTTCCTTGGCCTCGTCAACGCCGGCGACATCGGCAAACGTGACCTTGACCTGATCTTCGCCCTGCAGCCGCGCACGCGAGCGTCCGAACGACATCGCCCCGCGTCCACCGGCTCCGGCCTGCATTTGCCGCATGAAATAGACCAGCAACCCGATGAAGATCAGGAACGGCACCCAGTCGAGCAGGATGCGCCACAGCGCGCCGCTGTTGTCGGTCGGCTCGACCGTCACCTTGGCATGCTTGCTGATGTCGTCGACGGTCTTGTCGGTCAGCAACGCCGTGGTATGCAGCTTGTTGCCGTCCTTCAGCTTGGCGTCGATCGTGCGGTTGTCGTTGCGGATCAACACTTCCGACACGTCGTTGTTCTCGACCTTCTGCATGAACTCCGAGTACGACAGCGTGCTGGGATCGCTGCGCGGATTGAAGCTCTGGAACACGGCGATCAGGACGACCGCGATCACGACCCAGAGCAGAAGATTCTTTGCCATTTCGTTCATTTCGATACCTTGGGTAAACTGCCAACCGCATCAGTGCCACGCCGCCCGG
>DASSGP010000370.1:0-9227 GCA_035693405.1 Rudaea sp.
GGCCCGAGGGTCAATTGGGCGTCGAATTCTTCGACGTCGCGGATCTCCGCCAGCGGAGGCAACTCGTCGAGCGACTTCAGCACGAAATAGTCCAGGAAGCTCTTGGTCGTGCCGAACAGTTCGGGCTTGCCGGGCACGTCGCGATAGCCTACGACGCGAATCCACTCGCGTTCTTCGAGCGTCTTGACGATGTTCGTGGAAACGGCGACGCCGCGGATCTGCTCGATCTCGCCACGCGTGATCGGCTGACGGTACGCAATCAGCGCGAGCGTCTCGAGCAGGGCGCGCGAATACTTCGTCTGCCGCTCCGTCCAAAGTCGGCCGACCCAGGCGTTGACGTCCTGGCGAACCTGATAGCGGAATCCCGAAGCGACCTCCTTCAGTTCGATGCCGCGATCGGCGCATTCCTCGCCAAGCTGCTCGATGGCGCGCGCCAGGTCCTCGTGACTCGGCACTTCCGGCTCGACGAACAGCGCCGACAATTGCGGCAGCGACAGCGGCTGGGCGGCGGCGAGCAGCGCCGCTTCGAGTATGCGTTTGAGTTGTTGTAGTTCCATCATAGAGTCGGTTCTAAATTCTTTTCCAAAAGCGCGGCCATGGATGGCCGCTTCTTGATTCTCGCGATCAGGGATCGATCGCTAAAACAGCACCGCGGTCATGGATGACCGCTTTTTGATTCTCGCGATCAGGGATCGATCGCAATAACTACGTATCGATCGCGCGCTCATCCCGTGGCGAGGGACTTCAAATAGATCGGCGCCAGCGGCTCACTCTGCATAAGCTCGATCAGGTGTTCCTTGGCCAATTCGAGCAGCGCCAGAAACGTCACGATGATGCCGAGGCGGCCTTCGCCGGCGTTGAACAAGTGCTCGAACGGATGGAATTCGCCATCGCCGAGCGCCTTGAGCACGTCGCTCATGCGATTGCGCACGGACAGTGCCTCGCGCTGGATTGCATGGCGGCCAGTCAGTTCGGCGCGCTTGAGCACGTCCTTGAGCGCCAGCAACAGTTCGCGCAATTCGACCGGCGGTGGCAACCGGATTACATTGCGGTCGACCACGAATGCCGACGCAACGGAAAAATCGCGATCCTGGCGCGGCATTGCCTCGATGTCTTCAGCCGCTTTCTTGAACCGTTCATATTCCTGCAGCCGGCGCACGAGTTCGGCCCGCGGATCGTCCTCGAGGCCTTCCTCGAGTGGCGGCCGCGGCAACAGCAGGCGCGACTTGATCTCGGCCAGCATCGCGGCCATGACCAGGTAATCGGCGGCCAGTTCGAGCCGCAGTTCGTGCATCAGTTCGATATATTCGACGTACTGGCGCGTGATCTCCGCGATCGGTATGTCGAGGATATCGAGGTTCTGGCGCCGGATCAGGTAAAGCAGCAGGTCCAGCGGACCTTCGAACGCCTCCAGAATGACTTCCAGTGCGTCCGGCGGGATGTACAGGTCCTGTGGCATCTGCAGCACGGGCTGTCCGCGCACCAGAGCCAGCGGCATTTCCTGCTGCTGCGGAACCGGAACGAAGATGTCCTGCGCCGCGCTTTCGCCGGCCACGGATTGGGACGCGCTCATGCGCGCAGGCTCGCTATGGGGTATCGGGGCATTGCAGCCAATATGGCATTGTACAAAAGTGGAAAATTCCGGACTCGAGTCCGTTTCGTGTCGAACCGCTGGACACCCGAGGCGCGGGTGCACGACGACCTCCCAGAACCGCCGTGTCCACGCGCTGTTGATCGTCCTTTCGGACCGATCGCAACTTGAGGCTCGCCCCGATCCGACGCTCTGGCGGACTGCCGGATCTGCGGATCGGGTTATTCCAGGGGCCGGAAGGCATGGGCAAGTGCTGCAGCGCAGGCGTGCCGACGCGCGTGTGGGCGGGCCCCTAATGGTGCACAGACTACGAGGAACGCGGGCGCAAGTCCAGCCCCGCGAGTGCACGCGCAGTTCCGTTATCATGGCGGCAGCCCGAATGGCTGCGCCCGAAATCGGAAATCCCATGTGGTACGCAATCACTGCGCTCGATCATGCTGAAAGCCTTGCCAGGCGCCTGCAGGCAAGGCCGGCGCACCTGCAGCGGCTGAACGAACTGCACGAACAGGGACGACTGCTGCTCGCCGGTCCGTTTCCAGCGATCGACAGCGAGGACCCGGGTCCGGCCGGATTCAGCGGCAGCCTGATCGTGGCGGAATTCGCCGATCTGGCCGCGGCGCAGGCGTGGGCCGACGCCGATCCATTCGTTGCCGCGGGTGTCTACCGCGAGGTTTCGGTGCGGCCATTCCGCAAGACGTTGCCATGAGCGGCCGGATCGAGCGCATTCGCGATTGCCTGGAGCAGGCATTGCGGCCCTTGCAACTCGATGTCGAAGACGAGAGTCACCGGCATGCCGGCCACGAAGGTGCGCGCGACGGGCGTGGACACTTTCGCGTGCGTATTGTCGCTGCCGAATTCTCCGGAATGCCGCTGATCAAGCGTCATCAGCGTGTTTATGCCGCGCTGGGCGAAATGATGCGCACCGATATCCACGCGCTGGCTTTGGAAACGCGCGCTCCTGGCGAGTGATCTCATGTCGCCGAACGCTGACCAGATTCAACCGGAATGACAAGGATGCACAAGCCGCAAATATTGATTTCAATGCCGATTCTTGTCGGATGCGTTCTGGCCGGATGCTCGTCCGGCAGTGGACCGGATACGCGGCCGCTGCAGGGCGGCCTCGACGGCCCTCTGGCCGAAACCGTCAACGGCACGCCGGTGCCGCAGGCGCTACTCGAGGCCGTGGCCCGCGCTCGCGAGCTCGACCTGGCCAAGCCTGAACAGCGCGCCCAGGCGCTGACCCTGCTGACCGACTATGTCCTGCTTTCGCAAGCGGCGCGTCAGGGCAATTTTTATTCCGAAGAAAAGTTTCGCGCGGACATCGAAGCAGCGCGCATCCAGGGCGTGGCCAACGCAACGCTCGAGTTGTTGCAGCAGCAGGCGCCGATCACCGAGGCCGTAGTCCGGGCCGAGTACGAGTCGCAGGTCGCGCAGGCCGGCAAGTATGAATACGACTTCACCCAGCTGCTGTTCGACAAAGCCGACGACGCGCAGAAGGTCGCCGGCGAGATCGAGGCTGGAAAAGCGTTCAACAGCGTCTATGACGCCTGGCGCGGCAAGGCCAAGCAGGCCAAGGCATTCAGTCGCGTCAGGCAGGATCAGGTCCCGCCGGAACTCGCCAAGGCCTTGGCCGGACTGAAGAATGGAGAAACGTCCAGCGTTCCGGTCAAGACCGAATTCGGCTGGCACATCGTGCACCTGTCAATTGCAAATTCCTTCACGCCGCCGCCGTTCGACCAGGTCAAGGACAGTGTGCGTCAGGGTCTGCTGTTGCGCGTCGGGCGCGAACGCCTTCAGAAACTGAAGGAGCAGGCCAAGGTCGAGTATCCGGCAGGGGCGCTTCCGCCGACAGCGGCGGCAAAGATCGACCCAGTCAAGGCCGCGCCGGCGGACGCGGCCGTAAAAGCCGTAGATGCCGCGGAAAGGAAAGACTAGGGCAACTCGACCGGCGCCGAAGGATTCCATTGGTCCGAGCGATGCTCGGCAACGACTGTCGTGTAGATGCCGCCGCGTACGCCGAACTCGGCGCTCAGGCGCATGAAACGCGGTGCCGTCGCGGCAACCAGGTCGTCGAGGATGCGATTGGTGACCGCCTCGTGGAACGCGCCCTCGTTGCGATAGCTCCACACATACAGCTTGAGCGCCTTGAGCTCGACGCAGGACTTGTCCGGCACGTATTCGAGCAACAGCGTGGCGAAGTCCGGCTGGCCGGTCTTCGGACACAGGCAGGTGAACTCGGGAATGCGCATGCGGATGGTATACTGACGATCCGGCTGCGGATTCGGAAACGTCTCCAAGGTTTTGCTGGGGGCGGTCGGCATGGCCGGTAATCCTGAGTGACTTTTTTCGATTCTGCGGCGGGTCCGCCACGGTAGCCGATGGCTCCGCCGCCGACAACTCCTGCTATCGCGGTCCGGGTGTCCGGGACTGCCAGAGATTTCTTCAAGCATGCGACTGACAACAATAAAGCTGTCCGGATTCAAATCCTTCGTCGATCCAACCATCCTGCACCTGCCCACGAACATGACGGGCATTGTCGGGCCGAACGGTTGCGGCAAGTCCAACATCATCGACGCGATCCGCTGGGTCATGGGCGAGAGCGCGGCGAGCCGCCTGCGCGGTGAGGCGCTGACCGACGTGATCTTCTCCGGCTCGACCGGGCGCAAACCGGTCGGTAGCGCGGTCGTCGAACTGATCTTCGACAACTCCGACGGCGTCGTCGTCGGCGAGTACGCCAATTTCAACGAGATTTCCGTCAAGCGCAGCGCGAGCCGCGACGGCCAATCGCAGTATTACCTCAACGGCGCGCGCTGCCGCCGCCGCGACATCACGGATTTGTTCCTGGGCACCGGTCTGGGCGCGCGCAGCTACTCGATCATCGAGCAGGGCATGATCTCGGAAATCATCTCGGCGCATCCGGATGAACTGCGTGGCCACCTCGAAGAAGCCGCCGGGATTTCCAAGTACAAGGAGCGGCGCAAGGAGACCGAGAGCCGCATCAAGGCGACGCGCGAAAATCTCGAGCGCCTGAACGATGTGCGCGAGGAAGTCGAAAAGCAGCTCGAACACCTCAACCGCCAAGCCAAGGCGGCTGCGCGCTGGCAGGATCTGAAAGCCGAGTACGCGCGGCGCGAAGCGGAAATGCGCGGGTTGCACTATCGCAGCATCGCCGGCGAACTCGAGGAACACGCTGGCGCGATCCGGCAGACCGAGATTGCGATCGAGGCACATGTTGCCGAGCAGCGCCAGGTCGAGGCGCAGCTCGAAGCGCATCGCGAAAAGCACCACGGTGCGACCGAGAATCTCAATCGGGTGCAGGCCGAGGTCTATCGGGTCGGCGGCGAAATCGCCCGCGTCGAGCAGCAGATCCAGCATCAACGCGAACTCGGCGAGCGCCTCGAGCGGGCGCGCCTCGAGACCGAGAAGGCGCACGCGGAACTCAACGAACATATCCGCGGCGACCACGACCAGATCGAAACGCTGAAAATTGCGCTCGCCGACGGCGAACCGAAACTCGAAGCGTTGAACGCCGCCGCGGCGCAGACTGCGCAACAGATGCATGACGCCGAAGCCCGGCTGGCGGAGTGGCAGCAACAATGGGACACGTACGCAAAATCGAGCGCTGAAGCGGCGCAGGCGGCCGAGGTCGAGCGCACGCGGCTGGATTACCTCGACCGTCAGTCGCTGGAAACCGGGCGCCGGCTCGAAGCGCTGCGCGCGGAAAAAAGCGCGGCCGACTTCGACACGCTGAACGCCAGTGCCGTGCAGCTGAGCGGCGAGCACGATGCGCATCGGGAAAAGGTCGATACGTTTACAGCGCAGCTCGAGCAGCGAAAGTCCGCGCACGAACAGGTTCTCGAAAGCGAGCGCAGTGCGACGACGCAGCTGAACGATGCGCGCACCGAGATGCAACGCCTGCGCGGCCGCCTGGCCTCGCTCGAAGCGCTGCAGCACGCGGCACTAGGACAGGAGAAGTCGGCGGCTGGCGATTGGCTGGCGCGGCTCGGATTGGACAAGTCGCAGCGGCTCGGTGAGGCGCTGGAAGTCGACGAAGGTTGGGAAAATGCCGTCGAGACCGTGCTTGCCGGCTGGCTCGAAGGCGTGCTCGTCGAATCGCCCGTGGCCCACGGCGCGGAACTTGCGGAATTGCGCGAGACCGACCTTGCGCTGATCGCGTCCGCCGCTGGCACCGAGGCGCGCGCCGGCACTCTGGCCGCGCATGTGCGCGGCCCTGCTGCTGCGCTGGCACTTTTGTCACAGGTTTACGTCGTGCAGTCGCTCGACGAGGCGCGGGTGATGGCTGCGGGCATCGGCGCGCAGGAATCGGTGATCACGCGTGCCGGAGAATGGTTCGGCCTGGGTTTTGCGCGCGTGCGCCGCCGCGGCGGTGCACAAGCTGGCATGCTCGCGCGCGAGCGCGAAATTCATGCGCTGAAGGCGCAAATCGAGACATTGCAGGCGCGCGTCGAAGCACATGGCCGTGAAATCGACGAGCTGAAGACGCGCAAGGTCGAAGCCGAACGCGCGCGCGACGATGCGCAGCGCGAACTGTATGTCACGCATCGCCGTGTTGCCGAGCTGGCCGGACAGCTGCAGAGCCAGCGCGGCAAGATCGAAACGGCGCAGGCGCGCGTGGCGCGCATCGAACATGAAGCCGGCGAGCTCGAGTCGCAACTCGGCGCAGGGCAGGCGCAGACGCGTGAAGCGCGCGCGCGGCTCGAAGAAGCGGTCGCACGGATGGGCGACCAGGAACAGCAGCGCCAGCGCCTCGATGCCGAACGGCGCAGCCTGCTCGAAGCGCGCGAGGAAGCGCGGGCGAATGCCCGAGAAGCGGGCGAAGCCGCGCATCAGCACGCACTGGGCATCGAATCGAAGCGCTCGGCGGTAACGTCGCTCGAGCAGGCGTTGTTGCGCATGCAGGGCCAGCTTACCCACCTCGAAGCACGCAAGGCCGAGATCGCGCAGCAGCTGGCTTCCGGCAGCAATCCGCTGAGCGATCTCGAAGCCGAGCGCCAGACCTATCTCAATCAGCGCCTGCTGGTCGATCGCCAGCTGGTCGAAGCGCGCAAGGGGCTCGACGAGCACGACAGCGAATTCCGCGGCTACGAACAGGAGCGCCATCGCATCGAGCACCTGCTCGGCCAGAAGCGCGAAAACCTGTCGGCGGAGCGGCTGGCGCATCAGGGCCTGAACCTGCGCGCGCAGCAGCTCGACGAGGCGATTCGCGCCGCCGGCCATGAGCTGGCGGCCGTGCTCGAAGCCTTGCCTGTCGCAGCCGATCCGGTCGAGTGGCAGGAGCAGCTCGTCGCGCTCGAGGCGAAGATCAAGCGCCTGGAGCCGGTCAATCTGGCGGCGATCTCGGAGTACGAGGAGCAGTCGCAGCGCAAGACCTATCTCGACGCGCAATCGCTGGATCTGAACACCGCGCTGGAGACCCTGGAAAGCGCGATCCGCAAGATCGATCACGAAACCCGGCAGCGTTTCAAGGAAACGTTCGACCGCGTCAATACGGGTTTGCAGGAGCTTTTTCCGCGCCTATTCGGCGGTGGGCACGCCTATCTGGAACTCACGGGCGAGAGTTTGCTCGACAGTGGCGTTTCGATCATGGCGCGCCCGCCCGGCAAGCGCGTGTCGAACATCACGCTGCTGTCCGGCGGCGAGAAAGCGTTGAGCGCGGTCGCGCTGGTTTTCTCGATCTTCCGCCTGAACCCGGCTCCGTTCTGCCTGCTCGACGAAGTCGACGCGCCGCTCGACGAGGCCAATATCGGCCGCTTCTCGCAGCTTGTCACCGAGATGAGCGAGCGCGTGCAGTTCCTGTTCGTGACCCACAACAAGGGCACGATGGAGGCGGCGCAGCAGCTTTGCGGCGTCACGATGCGCGAGCCGGGCGTGTCGCGCCTGGTGCAGGTCGACCTGGCCGAAGCGGCCAAGCTGGCCGGGGCCGCGTAGGTCCAAGTACACTCTCCCAATCGACGCGCGTAGGGTGGGCCTTGGCCCACGGCAACATCACGTCACGCCATCGGTGGGCCAAGGCCCACCCTACGTGACGCATAACCGCCCGCACGTCGAAGCCATCTTCTGAATTTGAGTGGAGGGAATGTCATGGGCTGGAATCCCTCGATCGGAATCCCGCTGATCATCGCGGGTTTACTGGTGTTGGCCTTGATCTACTTTTTCGGACGGCCGCGCAAACCCGGGCAGGGGCGGCGCACGCCGCTGGCGCGCGACGCGACGGTGCGCGATGGCGATCGCCTCGAACCGACGCTCGGCGTGATGCCGGAGCAGGGCGAACTCGACGTCGTTGCCGGCGACGAGCTGGAATTGCTCGACGCTGCGGATACGATGACGCGCGGGCAGCGGCCTGGCGCCGACAGGCAGCCGGCGCCGGGCGCCCGGCCGGCGCAGTCGATCGACCGTATCGTGACGCTGTTTGTCGCGGCGCGCGCCGACGAGATGTTCAACGGCGCAAGCCTCGTCGTTGCCGCCGAGAAGGCCGGACTGACCTTCGGCGACATGGGTATCTTTCACCGCCTTCAGCCCGGCAAGCCGCAGGCCGGTCCCGTCTTCAGCATGGCGAACATGATCAAGCCAGGCAATTTCGACATGCGCCATATCGACGAACTGCGCACGCCGGGAGTCAGCTTCTTCATGACTCTGCCCGGTCCGGTGCCGGCGCTCGACGCCTGGGATGCGATGCTGCCGACGGCGCAGCGCATGGCGGAATTGCTTGACGCGTCCGTGCTCGACGAGGAGCGCAACGCGCTCGGCCGCCAGCGCGTGGCGCACATTCGCGATGAACTGCGCGCCTACGACCGCAAGCGCGAGCGCGGACAGATCACGTTGCGCTGATTGACGAACTCGGCGCCGGCATCTCAGACATCGACGTAGGGTGGGCCTTGGCCCACCGGTCTTTTGGTCGAGAGCAATGCCGGTGGGCCGAGGCCCACCCTACAAAAGCAGACGGCGCAGAAGGCTCATCTCGCGCGTTCAGCGGTAGGCCTGCGCCAGCGTGTTCAGGTGCGCGCGTTCCGCGTCGCGCATGAATGGGGCGATCAGCAGCATCACCTGATAGATGCCCCGAGCCAGGTCATCCTGGTTCGATTCGGCGCGCATGCTGCGCACGATGTTGAAATTCAGCCAAAACGTGGCGACGAGCAGGATGTTCTCCGCCAGTGCGCGGATCTCATCGGGCGTGGCGCGCACTATTCCGGCCGTCGCCAGTCCCTTGAGCACCTCGCCAGCGCTGGTCGCGGCCCGGTTCAGGATACGAGCGAAGTGCGCCTGGAGTTTGCGGTCGCGCGAGAGGATATCGACGAGGTCGCGATACAGGAAGCGGTAATCCCACATGCACTCGAATACGAGGTGCAGTTGCAGCCAGACATCTTCGAGATTCGGCAGGCGATCCTCGGGGACATGGAGAGCCTGGTCCATGCGCGCCTCGTAACGCGTAAACACCTGGTTGACGATGTCTTCCTTGTTGCGGAAGTGGTAATACAGGTTGCCGGGACTGATGCCGAGTTCATCGGCGATGTGGTTTGTCGTGACGTTCGGTTCGCCCTGGGCGTTGAACATCGCCAGGCTTGCTTCGAGGATGCGTTCGCGCGTCTGTTTCGAGGCCATCGCGGGCTAGTGTCCA
>DASSGP010000371.1:0-7573 GCA_035693405.1 Rudaea sp.
GCCGAGTCGATCGTGCGTTTCGTCGCCGGCGGCTCGGAACTCGTCAACGCCGAGGTCGAACCATCGCTGCTCAGCCTGATCTGCCGCGAGTTGAATACCGTGCGCCAGACGCAAGGGCGCGCCGAGATTTCCGCCGACCTGTTGGCCGGTTCGCGCGAGACGATTCTTTCCGAATTCTACGAACGCACGCTGGCCGACCAGCCGCAAGGCGTGCGCAAGGTCATCGAAGACGAACTGCTGACCGAGTCGGGGTATCGCGAAAGCCTGGCCGAAGAACGCGTGAAGAAAGCGCTCGCCGCCGTGGGCGCCGCGCCAGACTCCTTGGCGAAGCTCGTCGACCGGCGCCTGCTGCGCATCGAGGAACGCCTCGACATGCGCCGCGTCGAGCTGACGCACGATGTGCTGTGCAGCGTCGTGCTCGCCAGCCGCGACAAGGCGCACGAGCGCGAGGCGCGCGAGGAAGCCGAACGCCAGCTCGCCGCGCAACGCGCGCGCGAAGCCGAAGCGCATCGCACGCTGATGCGCACGCGCATGGTCGCGATCGTCTGCGCCGTGCTTATGGTGCTGGCCGGCGCCAGCGCGATCTTCGGCTGGATCAATCTCGGCCGCGCGCGCGCCGCCGACGCCGAAGCGCAGAAGTCTCGCGCACTGGCAGAAAAGGCACGCGGCGACGCCGAAAAACTCGTCGCATTCCTGATCGACGACTTCTACACAGAACTGGAACCGACCGGCCAGCTCGACACACTCGGCCGGCTGGCGCACACGACGGTCACGTATTACGACGGCCTGCCGAAGGAACTCCTCACGCCGCAAACGGAAACGTTTCGCGCGATGGCGCTGGTGCGCGAAGGCGCCGCCCTGAACGCACGCGGGCAAGTCGATACCGCCTACAAGATTCTCGGCGAAGCGCAGGCGGCGTTTGAAAAGCTGCATGCTTCGGACAAGGACAACGAGGCAGTGGCCTACGGCCTTGCGTTGTCGTTGTACCAACAGGGAAGCAGCGTCACCTTCAATGGTCGCGGTACCGCCGCGCAACTGATTCAGGCGGCGGACCTGTTGCGGCCGCTCGTGCAGAAACCGGACAGTTCGCGCCAGATCCGGCAGGCTTATGCGGACACGCTCAACCTCCTCAGCCACACGCAGCCGAAGGAAATCGGCGTTGCCACGTGCCAGGAAGCGCGCAAGATTCTCGAAGGACTCGGCGCGCTGGATCTATCGAACCTCAATGCCGCGTCGGCGTACGCGGACACCGGCGATTCCGAGGCACGTCACCTGATGGCACTCGGACGCATCGACGAGGCACAAAAACTCGAGTTGCAGGTTTACGACTTGACCGAAAAGGTTCTCGTGCAGCGTCCGAGCGACCTTCGCGCCCTCGCCGATCGTTTCTTTGCGGCCGGCTTGCTCGGAGATCTGGCCGAGCGTCGACACGACGATGCGGTCGCGGCCGACTACGCAAACCGCGCAGCGAAAGCTGGCGAAGACTATGTGCGCTTCAACCCCGCCGACTTGACGACCTGGAGCTGGTGGATCACGGGCCTCGATCAGATTGCGGACACGCAGTTCGCGCGCGGCGAGATCACGAACATGCTCGCGACGATGCGCCAGACCATGGCTTTGGCTGACGATAGGCGCATACCTTCCAGCCTCGGGCCAATCCTGTGGTCGCGCTGGTTGAGGGTTGCCACGATCCAGGCAGCTCTCGGCGACCGGGCCGCCGCAGAGGAGTCGGTGAAAGCGTTCGCGCGCGACGTCAGTGATCAGGTGGGCACGCTTGCCGCGGAGGATCCGCGGCGTCAGCTTTTCGCTACCTCGGAACAGGGTCTGCGCAGCCGCGTGCAATTGCTCGAAGGCGAGACACAAGCCGCCTTGACCAATGCCACCGCCGTGATCAGTCACGTCGAGCAGATAAAACCCTCGGCGCCGAGCGTCAATTTCGAGCGCACGAGGGATGGCAACCTGCGCTGGAACCTGTTTACCGCCGCGACCGCCGCGCTTCGGCTCGGCCGCGGTTCGGAGGCCGAGTCTTCGGCACGCAAGCTCGTCGCGCTCCCGCCCGACCAGAACTCGAATGTCAATTCACGGGAGTTGTCGACTCGAGCCACCGTCATCCTGGCTCACGCGGTCGCGATGCAGGAACGCAGCGATGAAGCGCGCACGATCCTTCAGCCGGCGTCCGACTATTACCAGTCGGAGCTGAAAGCGGGCGCCCACGAAACGAATTTCCGCCGCGACTACGCCTACGCGCTCTACGTCAGCGCGCTGGCCCGCCCCGCCAATGCCGAAGGCCGGGCGAAACGCGACGCCGAACTTGCCGAGGCCGCGAAGCAGATCGCGGGCGTGTCGGCCGAAGCGGCGAAGCTCGCGTACATGCGCGAATTGGCCGAACAGATCGCGGCAGCGCGCGCGGCACGCGGCTGACCGTTCACCAGTGACGAACTTCGATCGCGTCACGCTGCGCACCGATCGCCTTCTGCTGCGACCGCTGCGCGAAGCGGACGCGCCGGCGATTTTTGCGATCCGGTCCGATCCGACAATCATGCGCTATGCAAGCTCGCTGCCGCTGACCTCGCTGGATCAGGCCGAAGCGTTCATCACGCGCGAGACCGCCGGCATGGCCGCGGGCGAAAGCCTGCGCCTGGGATTGCAGCGGCTCGAAGGCGACGCGCTGATCGGAACCTGCATCCTGTTCCATATGAATTCCCAGTGCCGGCGCGCGGAGCTCGGTTACGAATTGCGCCACGACGCATGGGGCCGCGGCTACATGCACGAAGCACTGGTCGCGTTGCTGGACTTCGGATTCGCCGAGCTTCAGCTCAATCGCGTCGAGGCGGATATCGATCCGAGGAACGAAGCCTCGGCGCGCTCGCTCGAGCGCCTTGGTTTCACCAGGGAGGGATTGCTGCGCCAGCGCTGGATCGTCGACGGCGAAGTGTCGGACTCGGCGCTGTACGGGCTTCTGCTTGGCGATTGGCAGGCGCAACAGCCGGGCGCCGCCGTCTGAGCTGCTCGCGCGCATCACAGTCCGAAACTCGCCACGCCTTTCTTCTCCGTTCGCCCCGAGCGTAGGTCCGCAGGACCGAAGTCGAGGGGTGCCGCTTCGACTCCGCTCGCTGCGCAAGCGTAGCCTGTCCTGAGCCCGTCGAAGGGCTCAGCGCGAACGGAAGAACACTAGCTTCGCCAGCGCGCAGCGTGGCCAGGAGGAGGACTCGGCGCGCGCTGTCTGAGACATCCCAGGAGCCAGGAACACCTTCTTGCATGTGCAAGTCGCCGCGCGCAGAGTGTGCAGTGCCCCGCGTGGCTGCGCAGCGGGGTTCGCCAAACTCGGTAATCGCAGCCCCGAAACCCTGAAAAAGCAACAAGAAGAACAGGCATTTCCACGATCGTTCGGGCACAGGCACTCGGCCTGTCCCGATTAGAAACAGATATGGCGGCGCCAACGCCGGCCAATGCAACGTGCGAAGCCACCTCGAGGGGCCGCCAATGAACTGCACGACTGCGAATGCCCGGCCTTCGCCGACTCCGGCGCGAACATCGACGGCGGCGACGGGCTGCGAAACACGCGCACGCCGGGCAGGCTCGTTCTTCACCATGTTCGTAATGCTGTTGACGATGCTCGGCAGCCAGGCGGCGGTGTGCGCGCCGCCGTCGGCCAACGCCAAGCCGGCGGACGCGGCGGCTTTCGGATTTTCGTCGTTTTCGCAGGACAAGAACGCGATGGAATTCTTTCGGGCGCGGGCGAAAGACCCGAGGGTCAGGATCCATGCAGCCATCGCAACGGTGCCTGACCCGATCGCGACGAGGCTCGGGCGATCCTTCGACCTGGAGGTTGCCGCACTGATTACCGCGTTCGAAGTTCGCGACTACGTGCTCGACGGTTTCTGGCTGACCTGGCCCCTCGACGGAAAACAGGCGGACGACACGCGTTCGCGCAACGAGCCCAGTGTATTGGCATTCCGCAAAGATGTCTGGCGCCGCTGCGCCGTCGAACAGCCCGAGCCCGGCTGCGCCAACGCGCCGGCGGTCGAGTACTACGTCTTGCTGCTTGTCGGTGAAGCACCGACGTTCGGCATCCATCGGCAGGCGTTTGCAGCTGCAGCACGCGTTGCCGCAGAGTTTGAACTATGGAGCAGTGCGCACCGCGCTGGCGCAGCGTCATCCGATGGTGCCGACAGCGCGCTTCCCGGCAGCGGGGAAAAAGGCGGCGGGAACCCGCCGGCCGCGAAAAGAGTCGTCTTGAAAGTCATAGGGCCGTCGTTTTCGGGCTCGATGCAGTCGCTGATGGATGCGCTCGACAACGCGGCGAGCGATCCGGTACTCCTCGCCTTCGCGAGCGAACCATGCCCCGCGGCAAACGCGCAAGGCAAAGCGCCGGCTTGTCCGCGACTCCAGGCACAGTTGCATTCGCCGTCGGCCACGGTATTGAGCAATGCCAACGCGAACAATCCAACCGCGCATGCGGTTTCCAACCTGGAATTGCTCTATAGGCCGATCGCCACGGATCAGTGCATGCAATTGCGCGCGTTGTTCGAGTACCTGGGGACAACGCAAAACATTCTTCACAAGGACATCGCGATTCTCGCCGAGGAGTCGAGTTTCGGTCTGGGAGCCAGTGCGTGCCCGCTGGCTGATCCGAAGTCGGACCACGATTCGCAACCGACCCTGCTGCAGTTTCCGCAAAACATCGCATCGATCCGCGCCGAGCACGCCCAGCTGTCCAAGAAAGATACTGGCGGTCAATCGGCGTTTTCGCTGCCCAGCAAGTTTCTCGAGCTGGACATGACCGGCGTGGACCTGGGCAAGGATTTGCCGCCGCCGTACCAGCCCAATCTGAGCACGCGCTCGGACGAACTCGTGCTGCATCAGATGCTCGATGCGCTGGCCACGTTCAGGCGTCCCGCCGCGACAATCATCATCGCCACGGACATCCGCGATCGCCTGTTTCTGCTCAACGAGATCAAGTCTGCCCTGCCGGGCACGTTGCCGGTCGTGCTCGAGGTCGACAACCTCATGGTTCACCCGGACTACCGTCAGCTCAGCCGCGGCAGCGTCGTCGTCGGTGCGGGCGATACGCTGGTATGCATCGATCTCGAACCTGGATCGAAAAAAAAGGAAATCAGTTGCCGGCCTGGCGCGCCGAATCGGCTGCAGCCAGCAACGACTACGCAGTCGCCCTGCAGCGCCAAGCAGGTTCTTGAAGCCACGCATGCGCTCCAGTATTTTCCCTTCGCGACCGACTACGCCGCCAACACTTTTCGCGCGGTTCTGCGCGTAACCGAACCCGCCGAAACCGACAAGCCCGAATGTCCACAACTGCTGGTCGCGACGCTGGCCGGATTTCAACCCATCGGCGACCTGTCGACCATCGGCATCCCGAGCGACTCTGCCACGCTGGGCATGCTGCTGTCGTCGGAGACTCATGCCGACCTGTGGCGTTTCCTGATGCCCGTAATCGAGATCGCGTCGCTGCTATTCCTGTTGATTGCCGTTTGGCTGTGGAACGACCGCACGGGCATCCGCGTTTTGGTCCCGCTACCGCGCCACTCGATCCATTGGCTCGGTGCGCGTGCGTCGCTCTGCTGGCAGTGGCTCTTTCATCGCGCCGCCTACCTCGCCAATAGAAAAGCGACCGACAGTCCGCCGCCCGGTCACAAGCATTTCACCGCGATACGTTATTTTGCATTCTTGCTGGGGATCGTCGCGCTCGGCGGCTTGGCCGCGTCGACTTTCCGTACAGCAGGCTTTCTTGGGCATGACGCGGTGGCGCTGCTGCACGGCCGCGACCAGGTAGCGATGCTGGCCGTCTTCGCAGTGTTCGGCGCGGTGATCGTCATGTCCGGCCTGCGCCTGCTCATCTGGAACGGCCTATGCCGAAAAATCGCCGATGCGACCGGAGTTCCGGCCGTAATGGTCGAGCGACTGCGCGAGGGCGGTTATTTTCGCGGAATCCTGGCAATCGCGCTCTTGCTCGCGGTCGTCGCAGTGTCGGCGAACGGGAGTTCGGCAACGACAGTCGATCCGCAGCCGTTGGCCATCCTGCTCAGCATCGCGGCACTCGGCGCCGGGACCTATTTCCTCGTGCAATTGTGGTTTCAGCTCCTGCGCTTGCAGCAACTGTCGCGCGAGTACGCGCGCGCGATACCGATCATCCAGAGCGCGAGGAGTCAACCCGATTGGCCGACCCCGCTCGGACTCGGTCAGTCGCCGACGAACCCGCTGAATCTCGTGTTGTTCCGCGAGGACCTGGAGCGCCTGAGCAACGACGATGTCATCGGCTGGGCGCAGCAGACGGTCAACGTGATTTGTGGCAAATGGCCCTTCACGAACGAGCCCGACGACCCGGCCTTTGCGATATGGCAGCGCTATCTGGTCGCCCAGATGAAAGCCGGAGCGTCCGTCCTGCGCGGCTGCGCCTGGGCCGCACTGATGGCACCCATCTGCGCACTCGTGATGCTGGAGGTGTACCCGGCACCGTACGAGCGGCTGCAGACGATCACTGCCATCGGACTGATGGCGCTGAGCTTCTGCGCGGTAGTGATCGCGACTCTGCGGCTCGAGAAAGATATCCTGCTGAGCAGGATGTTCACCAAGGACGCCGACCGCGTCTCTTTTGGCGACGCAATCGGGACCCTGCTGCCGAAACTCCTGGTCGTGCTCGGCGTGCTGATATCCGTATTCGCCCCCGACCTGCTGAGCTTGCTGCCGGACCTGAGCAAGCTGCTCGGCGCAGCGCATTGACGAAACCCTCGCCGGCACGACTCGAGGCGCGCTGAGCGCTGCTCTGAACCGATTCGGGGCAGGCAGGATCGCGCCAGCAAGCGCGGCGCGCGACGAGACTCAGGATTCGCGCAGCGGCAGGGTCAGGTGCGCGACGCAGCCGCGAGCGGTCTTGCGGCTTTCCAGCGTGAGCGAACCGCCGTGCGCCTCGGCGATCTGGCGCGCGAGCACCAGGCCGATGCCGGAGCCGCCGGGCTTCGTTGTATAAAAAGGGATAAAGAGATTTTCGGTCGTGCCAAGCCCTGGGCCATCGTCCTCGATTTCGATATGGGCGACGACGTCGCGCTCGGCGCGCCAGCGCGCGCGCACGCCCTCGCGCAGCGGCAGCGCCGCATCCGCCGCATTCTTGATCAGGTTGATCAACGCCTGCTCGACCTGGTCGGGATCGGCGTTGACGTGCAGCGGCGGCGCGTCGGCGACGGCCACGGCCAGGCGTTGTTCGAGCCGCGCGGCGCGGCGCACGAGTTCGCCGATCTCGAAGTCGCGCCTGCTCGGCGGTGGCAGGCGCGCGAGCGCGGTGTAGCCGGCCATGAAGCGCGTCAGCGCTTCGGCACGATCGCCGATCACGGCCAGGCCGCCACCGACGTCCTCTCTCCAGTCCGGCGGCGGCGGCTGTTGCGCCAGCAGCTTGGCCAACGTGCCCGTCATCGAACGGATCGGCGTCAGCGAATTGTTCAGTTCGTGACCGAGCACGCGCAGCAGGCGCTGCCACGCCGCGCGTTCCTCCTCGCGCAGTGCGCGGCTGAGATCGGCGACGACAAGCAACTCATGCGGTTTGCCGCCTTCGCGAAAGCGC
>DASSGP010000372.1:0-10845 GCA_035693405.1 Rudaea sp.
GCTTGCCGCTTGGCGCATGCGCGTCGCTGATCTTTACGCCCCGCGCGAGCAGATTGTCGATGACGCGCTGATTGCCTTCCTGGGAAAAGAAGTGGTCGATTGCATGCGCGACCTCGCCACCGATGTCGGGCACGGCCTTCAGCACCGGCCACGGCAGGTGCCGAATCAAATCGATCTCGCCGAACCACGCCGCCAGCGCCTTCGCCGTACTCTCGCCGACGTGAGTGATACCGAGCGCGTAAAGAAAGCGCGCCAGCGTCGTCTTGCGGCTGCGATCGATGCCCTCGATGAGATTCTCGGCCCACTTCGTGGCGACCTTGCCCGCCTTGACGGTTTCCGGCGTCGTGCCATCCCGCTCGTCGACGCGGCGCTTCATCTCGAGCAGGTCTTCGAGCGTCAATTTATACAAATCGGCGACCGACTTGACGTAGCCCAGGCTGCTCAGGTCTTCGATGTAGCGTTCGCCGAGCCCGTCGATATCCATCGCGCGGCGCGCGGCGAAATGGAAAATCCCCTGGACGATCTGCGCCGCGCAGGTCAGTCCGCCCGTGCAGCGCGCGACGGCCTCGCCCTCTTCGCGCACGATTTCCGAACCGCAGACGGGACAGTGCGCCGGCATCTGCCACTTCTTCGTGCGCGGCGGACGCTGGTCGAGCACGACGCTGACGACTTCGGGGATCACGTCGCCGGCACGACGCACGATGACCGTGTCGCCGATGCGCACATCCAGGCGTGCCACCTGATCGGCATTGTGCAGCGTCGCATTCGTGACCGTGACGCCGCCGACGAAAACCGGCTTCAGCTTCGCCGCAGGCGTCGCCGCGCCGGTGCGCCCGATATTGATGATGATGTCTTCGACCACGGTCGTCTGTTCTTGCGCAGGAAACTTGTGCGCAATCGCCCAGCGCGGCGTGCGTCCGACGAAACCGAGTTCGTTCTGGCTTGCCAGCGAATCGAGCTTGTACACGACGCCGTCGATGTCGAACGGCAAGCGGTCACGCTGCTTGCCAATACGGCGGTAGTAGTCAAGACAGCCGTCGATTCCCTCCGCGGTCTCGACCAGCGTGCTGACCGGCATGCCCCATTCGCGCAGCTTCGCCAGCATCGCCGAGTGCCGGGGCGGCAGCCGGCCACCCTCGATGGCGCCGACCGCGTAGGCGAAGAACGCGAGCGGCCGCTTCGCTGTGATCCGCGGATCGAGCTGGCGTAGCGAACCGGCGGCCGCGTTGCGCGGATTGATCAGCAGCTTGATCTTGCCGTCCGAGGCGCGCGCGGCCTCGTTGTACTTTTCGAATCCGGCGCGCGGCATGTAGACCTCGCCGCGGATTTCGATCACCTTCGGAAAATCCTTGCCGCGCAGGCGCAGCGGAATGCTCTTGATCGTGCGCAGGTTCGCTGTCACGTCCTCGCCGGTTTCGCCATCACCGCGCGTGGCGCCGCGCACGAACACGCCATCTTCGTAACGCAGGCTGATCGCAAGGCCGTCGAACTTCGGCTCGACCGAGAATTCCAGTTTCGACTTGTCATCCAGGCGACCTTCGATTCGCCGAAAGAAATCGCGTACTTCCTGATCGGTGAACGCATTGGCCAGCGACAACATCGGAATCGCATGGCGAACTTCCGCGAACGCGCTCGAAGGCGCCGAGCCCACGCGCTGGGTCGGTGAATCCGGCGTGCGCAATTCCGGGTGCGCGGCTTCGAGCGCCTCGAGCTCGCGCATCAGCCCGTCATACTCGGCATCCGTTATCGTCGGCTCGTCGAGCACGTGATACCGATGGTTGGCCTCGTCGATCTGTTCACGCAGTCGTTCGGCGCGTGCGGCGGGGGTTTGTCTGGCGGTCATGGGTCAAATTGTCGCATGACAGAGCTAAAAGATTGAACCACGAAGGACACGAAGAACACGAAGGAAGCAAGTTCAAGCAGCTGCCGTCGACAATAGCCGCCTCCTTCGTGTTCTTCGTGGATGCTCCTTCGCGTTCTTCGTGTAAGGCTCTTGGCTTGCATGTTTTCGCGCGCTGTCCGATGCTTGCACGAACGCAAGGGGATCACGACATGGCCAAATCGAACTGGGCAGCATTTCCGCATCCTGACAAGGCATTCGATTATGCCGGCGACAAGCTCGCCAAGGCCTGGCCGAAGTTGCACGCAGGCGACCAGGAACCATTTCCCGACGACAAACATGTCAGCAAGCTGCTCAAGGCTCGCCCCGCGCTCGGCAAGGATGCGGGCAAGATCGCCGATGCATTGCAGGATGCCTGGCGCGCGTTCCATCGCGGCGACTTTCACGAGGCCTATGATGCCGGCGTGGCGCTGAAGGCGCTCGGCGCCTCCGTCGCCATCAAGGCCGGCGGCATCCATGCGACTTACCTGATCGCCAACGACAAGGACAAGATTGCCCGCTACGAAACCCTCATTCCGCTCGCCGAAGCTGCAATCAGCGCGTTGCCTGGCGAGGCCAACAGCCACTACCGCCACGCGTTTGCGCTGGGCCGCTACAGCCAGTGCATCTCGATCGCCAAGGCGCTCGCCCAAGGCATCGCGAGCAAGGTACGCGCATCGATCGACGCCACGCTGAAGATCGCGCCGAAACACGCCGAGGCGCGCACCGCTCTAGGCGTCTATCACGCCGAGATCGTCGGCAAGGTCGGCGGCATGCTTGCCAAACTGACCTACGGCGCGAGCGCCGGCGAGGCCGAGAAGCAGCTCAAGGAAGCCGTCAAGCTGACGCCGGATTCGCCGATCGCATGGATCGAGTACGGCAATGCGCTGTTGTTGCTGCACGGCGACCAGCGCGAAGACGACGTCGCCGAGGCTTATCAGAAGGCTTCGAAGATCAAGCCGCGCGATGCGATGGAAGCGCTCGATGCAGCGTGGGCACTCGATCAGATCGAATGAGGTAGGGTGGGCCTTGGCCCACCGTTTTGACGTCAAAGGAAGAGCGGTGGGCCAAGGCCCACCCTACGCTCATGACAGGGCCCGTGTGCGACAATACCGTCCTGCATGCCCCCGCCGGACGCCATTGCGCCAGCGCCGGAGGTCGACCTTCCGGCGCAGACCCCCGATCAGATTCTTTCCGCATCGGATAAACGCTATCTGATCCTGCTGATCGCGTTCTCGTTCTTCATGCAGATGCTCGATTCGACGATCGTCAATACGGCGGCGCCGAGCATCGCCAGCGCGCTCGCCGTCGCACCGCTGAGCCTGAAGTCCGCGTTGACCAGCTACATGTTGAGCCTGGCAATATTCATTCCGATCAGCGCCTGGCTCGCCGACCGCTACGGTACTCGCCGCATATTCTGGCTTGCGATCCTGATCTTCACGCTCGGTTCGCTCGCGTGCGGCCTTGCCCAGAGCCTGTGGATGCTCACGGCGGCACGCGTGCTCCAGGGCTTCGGCGGCGCGATGATGATGCCGGTCGGGCGGCTTGCCCTCGTGCGCAGCTTCGACAAATCGGAATTCGTCAACGCGATCAGCACGGCGACGATTCCCGGGCTGATCGGCCCAGCGCTGGGACCGGTGCTCGGCGGCTTCTTCTCGATGTACGTTTCCTGGCGCATGATCTTCTTCGTCAATATTCCTTTCGGCCTGGCCGGGCTTTGGATGACGCGGCGCTTCATGCCGGATTTCCGCGGTCCGGCGAAGGTGCCGCTCGACCTGCGCGGTTTCGTGCTTTTCGCGCTGGGGATCGGCGGCGTGTCCTGGGCGCTGGAACGCGTGACCGACGGCGACTATCTGTTCGCCATGGCGACGGCGGCCGCAGCGGCCGTGATCCTGTATGTCTATGTGCGGCGCAGTTTCATTGTCGCTGCGCCGATCGTGGATTTTCGTCTGTTGCGTATCGCCAGCTTCCGAATCGCGTTCAACGCGGGTTTTGCGACACGGCTCGGCGTCGGCGGCATCTTCTTCCTGCTGACCTTGTTGTTCCAGGTCGGATTCGGTTTTTCCGCGGTCATGGCCGGCGCGCTGCAGATGCCGCAGGCGGTCGCGATGATCCTGATGCGCTTCTTCGTTGGCGGCATCATCAAGCATCAGGGTTATCGCAACGTGTTGATCTGGAACACCGCGCTGGCCGGAACCCTGATCATGCTGCTGGCAACGATCACGCCGGTCACGCCGCTTTGGCTTATTTGTATACAGGTGTTCATCTACGGATTCGTCATGTCATTGCAGTACTCGGCGATGAACACCCTTGGCTTCATCGATCTCGCGCCGGCGCAAGCGAGCATGGGTTCGAGCATGACCAGCATGGTGCAGAACCTGTCGATGAGCCTGGGCATCGCATTTGCCTCGCTGCTGATGGCCGCGAGCATCGGCGGCACTCACGACCCAGTCAGCTACGTGAGCGCGTTCCGGACCACGACGATCGTGCTGGGCGTCGTGACCGTTGCCTCGTCGCTGCTGTTTTTGCGCCTGCCGCGCCCGGCCGCGTAGGGTGGGCCTTGGCCCACCGTTTTGCTCTTGAACGCCAAAAAGCCGGTGGGCCAAGGCCCACCCTACGCATCCAACATGTAGGAAATCTCCTACAAGATCTGACGGCGTTCTCCGATACCGCAGGACATCGCAACGCGCAACACTGGCATCGCCATGGAGGCCTAACCCCAGCGTCGGAAACGGATGTGGGCACGGACGCCCCGGCGCTGGGGATCCTACTCACCGGAGTACCAACGTGACTACGAACCTGGCCCAGCGCAATTTCAGCGCCTCCATGCGCCTGATGCAGAATGTCGGCTTCAAGTGCGCCCACTTGCCCGAGCTCGGCGAGCTCAAGACGCTGTCCGAACTGACCGCACGCGCCCGTCTGGTGCGTTCCGCACTGAATGCGCGCGCCCTGTTCGAAAGCTTGAACAAGAACCTCGCCGGACTGAGCGAAGCCCTCGTCGAATTCGAAAAGCGCAAGCGCCGCATCGCCGAGAATTCCACGACGCCACGCAACAGCAACGAGGCCTGATCAGCTCGCCGCGCGGCCAGACAGCTTTCGCTCATCTGCGCGATGGTACGTTGCGCGCGGCGCGATCACCGCGTCTTGCCAGGAGTAGCGTCATGGTCTTCTCGATCCATCCCGCCGCCGCGCCGCTGATCGCCCTGATCGCCGGTATCCTGATCCTGCTGGTTCCGCGCGTCCTGAACTACGTGATCGCGATCTACCTGATCCTGATCGGCCTGCTCGGCCTGATGGGTGGGCATTTCTGATCCGCCCATTGCGGCTTTCGACCTGATCGTCGTGTCAGTTGATCTGGATCAAGGTGCCGTGCGCGCCAATGCATCAACGTCTGTGCGCTTGCCCGTGCAGTGGGGATGCCCGACCGTGATTGCCGATGGGGTCTTGGACTTCTATGTCGCGGCGCTCGATCATTTCTCGTCGTCACGGCGAACCTGGCTGGTTTGCCGCGAGAGCGTTTCCAACTGCGTAGGCATTCAGGACGACCTCGCCGCTGCGACCGCGCAAGCGATACGCATGGCCGAATATCACGCGGCCGCCGGCCAGGCGGTCCAGGTTCATGTTCAACAAGAGCAGGGCCTGGCACCGTGGCGAACGATCTGGTGCTCGCCGGATTCCGCAGCGCGCTTTCCCTAGGAATGTCGGAGCAACATTCCGGCGACGGAGAAGCAGCGACCCGGCGACGGGGAAGCAGCGACGCAACGACTTCGAATTAACTTCCGTTCTGCCTGACCTGCTTGCGCTTGTCCTGGATGAGCTCTGCCAGCCGTTCGCGCCAGCGTTCGATGACGGCCTCGTCCGGACGATCTTCCGCTTGCAGCAACAGCACGTCGATCAACCCGCGCGCCAACGCTTCGGGATCGCGATCACCCGCATCGGTAATGCTCTGGCGCAACGAAGGATCGTCTTCGGTGTCGCGCAGCTCGGCGAACAGGAATCCCAGATAGGGATCGGGGCCGGGTTCGGCATCCTGGGAAAGTGCAAGACGGTAGTCGCCGAAATCAGGCGCATGCACGTTGAGACACCAGATGCAGCCCTCGCCGTAGGCGGTCAGCCTCGTGCCAAAGGAGAGGGGCTGATCGAGTCGCCGTGCCGGCATTGTCGTCATGGGCAAATCATACCTGTTGGCGCGGCCACCAACAAACGTCTTGCGCGAATGCGCATGAACGGCCGACTGGCGGTCTGAACGTCGGCCAATTGCAATCGTCGCGTCCAGCATCAGCACAGACCGAAGCAGCTGATATGGTGATAATGCGCCAGCGAAATTGCACAGGAGAGTGACCATGAAGGCCAGAGCGTCCGCGCTCGTATTCGTCACCTGCCATGCGTTGGCAAGCGTGGCCGCTTATGCGGCGCAGTCCACTCCCGCAGCCGTGTACCGCGATCCACCCGCGGACAAGACGTACCCGGCAAGCGGCGAAGGCCTGAGAATTCCGAGCGGTGGGGCGCAGATGAATGCGATGGTCTATGTGCCTGCCGGCAAGGGGCCGCATCCTGTTGTCGTGCTGCTGCACGGCTTTCCGGGCAACGAACAGAATCTCGATCTCGCGCAATCCCTGCGGCGCGCAGGCTGGGCCGTGGTCACGTTTCATTACCGCGGCTCGTGGGGGTCGGAAGGCACCTTCACGTTCGACGGCGCAATCGAAGACGCCGAGGCGGCAATCGCGTGGGTGCGCAGTCCGGAAGCCGCACGGCACTCGCGTTTCGATCCGAATCGCATCGTCGTGATCGGCCACAGCATGGGCGGATTCGTGGCGGCCCAGCGCTGCGCGAAAGATGACAGTCTGCTCGGCTGCGTGCTGCTCGCTCCTTGGGACCTGAGCTTCGATGCCCGCCTGCTCGCCAAGTCGACCGAAGCCGATCGTGAGCGTTCCGCAAAAGAAGACTTCGCCGACGTCGACGGCCGGCTTGCCGGCGCGAACGCGCGCCAGGTCGTCGAGACACTCATGAAAGATGGAAACAAATGGCAGCTGGCAAAGTTCGCGCCGGACGTCGCCAAGCGGCCCGTGCTGATCGTGCTCGCGACGCGCGACGCGGACGACGACAAGGCGCTGGACCTGGTTCCGGCACTGAATGCACACCACCCCAAGGCGCTGCGCGTCGAAACGCTCGACAGCGATCACGGTTTCAACGACCAGCGCATCGCTTTGCAGAATCTCGTGCTGGCGTGGCTCGCTGCTCTTCCCCAAGCCAAGACGACGCCGTAACTTCGAATCGGTTGTCTGCGCCGGTCTGCCGCAACGATGACCTGGAAAGCGAAAGGTCAATTCCCGCCGCCAGGTCCGGCCTTGGCTGCTGTTGCCGCGAACGACTTCGCCCATGACGATTCGACCAGCTTGACCACACCGGCCGGCAGCGGCGTGTAGCCCTGCGCGTCGGCCAACTGGGAACCGCTGTCGAGAGCCCAGCGGAAAAAATTGAGGCACTTGTCGGTTGACGGACTTCTCGCCGGCAGCAGTACCCACGTCGTGGCCGCAATTGGCCATGCATCCTTGGCCTGGGTACCGACCAGCAACAGGTTGAAGCCCGGAGCGTGGAGCCAGTCTGCAGCATCGACGGCGTTACGGATCGTCGACTGATTTGGATAGACGCTCGATCCATTCGCGGTATGCAGCGTCGCGATGCGCATGTTGTGCGCGAGCGCGTAACCGTATTCCACGTAGCCGATCGAGTGCGGCGTATTGGTCACCATGTTGGCGACGTTCTGGTTTCCTTCAGTACCGGAACCGACTGGCCAGTTGATGCTCTTTGCCGTGCCGAGTTTGGCCGCCCAGTCCGGACTGGCCTTGGTCAGATAGGCGCTGAAATTGTAAGTCGTTCCCGACCCCTCGCTGCGGTGGACGACGGTGATCGCCGCGTCGGGCAACGCGGCGCCCGGATTGAGTTCGACCAAGGCAGGATCGTTCCATTTGGTGATCTTGCCCATGAAGATCGCGGCGAGCGAGCGGCCGTCGATCTGCAGACGACGCCGTCCAAGGTCGGTCACGTTTTCGACGACGACGATGCCGCCGGCTACAACCGGAAACTGGACGAGGCCGTTGGCCGCGAGATCTTCCTCGGCCAGCGGCGCATCGGTCGCGCCGAAGTCGACTTGTCCGGCCTTGACCTTGCTGATGCCCGCACCCGAACCGCCGCCTTCGTAGTTGATCTTGATTCCACTCTTGTTGCTCCAGTTCGCTCCCCACTCGGCGAGCAACGGCTGGATGAAAGTCGATCCGGCGCCGTGCAATTCGACTGGCGCCTTTGGCGCAACGGGAGCGCCGAAGGCCACACCAGCGGCTGCGGACAGAGTGACCAGCGCAGCAGCGGCTGCCGCTACGCGAACACGACGATAAGCGAGGATTCGCAGCATTGCACTTTCCCCTGGTTCCTGGCGCATCCGGTGGACGCGTCCAGAGGCAAAGTTTCAAGCCGGAACACTACAACCTCGTGACGATTGCCTGCATCCAGCGTGACCGGCATCGCACTTCGAACGATGGCGTTCGTTGGTGTATGCTGCTTCAGCGTTTAGGTTAAGCGGGATCGCGGATGACTAGCCTTCAAGGATTGAGCATCGACCAAGCGGCGTGGCTGCTTCTCCTCAGTGAGGGACAGCGCAAAAAGTCGCTTTCGCGACTGGCCATGTCAGACGACGTTCTGGACGCACTCTTGAACAGGGGCTCGATTGCCCTGACCGACGGAATTGCGCAGATCACCGCGAAGGGTCTGGACGAGGTAGCTCGCCTGACCGAACTGACCACGGCCGATCCAGCAACATTGCGATCGCGGGCAAAGTCTCTGGGCGCGCGGGTCACGCCCATTCCTCAGTCTCGGAAGACGCAGTAACACATAGCGCAATTCGCTGCAGCGCCGTGCAAGAAATCCCTTATTCGAACTGCGGAGCCATGCTGCATGCGAGCTTGCGAGTTTTGACCCTTGCAGGCAGGATTCGCTGCAACTCGAGACAGGGGGCTGCTCGCGATGGATTCTTATGCCTTGACCGAAGAGCAGGCGCGTTGGCTCACGCGGATCCTTGAGACCCGTCCGAAAAAAGCGCCACTCGATCACTTGGTAGTTCCCGATGACGTCAACGACGCGCTCGTCGAGAAGGGCCTTATCCGCTGGCACCGCGGTCTGCTGGAGATCACGCTCGACGGCATTCGCGCGGTCGCGCGGCGCCCGCTGCCGCAGGATTGATTTTCCGCGGATTGACAATGAGACAGCCTGGTGAACAGAGTGCACCCTCAGCGCAAGGTAAGGTAATGACAATCGCAGTCGTCCTGCCGACCATTCTGCGAATTGCCCTGAAGCAGGCACCGGGGCCGATTCAATTTGGCAGTTCTGGTCCGTAGTACCTCTCGGCGTGCGACGCAGAAAGGCGTAGATACCCCGCGGTTACGCGGGTTCTGCGCGTTCTCAAACTGCTTCAAACTTGACTAGCGTGCCCGGTGGCGGGCTCGAACCAGCACGGCCGATTTAAAGCCGAAGGATTTCAAGTCCCTTGCGTCAAGTTTTTGCGGGTTCTACGGGAGTAGTACACAACGCAAAATGTATATTTAGAACTAGCATTTAACGTCTACCCAAGTCCAGACAGGTCCGTTATCATCCGCTCACAAACGGGGCACCATTTAGGCATCGAAATGGGCATCCGATCAGCAAGAAAACTCATGGCCAGCCGCAGGGACAAGTTGCTGTCGCTCTTCGATTCTCGAGGCCACGGCCTCGAGATCGGTGCCAGTTTCAGCCCGCTGCTACCAAAGTCCGCAGGTTACGACGTCAAGGTGTTGGACCACGCTAGCGCCGAAGAGTTGGTGAACAAGTATCGCAGCGCCGCTGTCGACGTTGGACGGATCGAAACGGTGGACTACGTGTCGGATGGGGGGTCGCTGGTTGATACGATAAAACGGAAAGGGTGTTTTGACTTTATCGTGGCATCGCATGTGATCGAGCACACCGTAAACCTCTTGGGGTTCCTGCGCGACTGCGAGTTGCTACTCAAACCAGAGGGCGTGCTGGTGCTCGCCGTCCCTGACAAGCGCTTTTCGTTCGACGTACTGCGGCCCGCCAGCACCACCGGGGAAGTGCTGCAGGCCGATGCGGATGGCCGGACCCACCACAGCTTGGGCGCACTGTTCGACGAGGTGGCGTACAACTGCCTGCGCGCAGGTGCGCTTGCATGGGGGCGCACCAATGACAAGCCGTTAGCCTTTGCCGCCTCGCTGCAAGCAGCGAGGGAGATTTTCGAGTCGGCTCGCCGCGACCCAGTGTTTCACGACATCCATGCCTGGCAGTTCACGCCTTCCAGTTTCCGACTGATAGTCAACGACCTGCACGAAATAGGCTACATTGCGCTGAAGGAAGCCGTGGTACTGGAATCGGAAAGCGAATTCTTCGTGACGCTATCGCGCACTGGCGGCGGGGCAAGCCTGGGCCGCTTGCAATTGGCCCAGCGCGCTGTTGCCGAAAACCATGAGATCAGGGTTTCCGACGCCTAAGCCGGTGCTGGAGGCCTCATCTGTGATTGATTTCTTGGTGCCCGGGGCCGGACTCGAACCGGCACGGCCGATTAAAGCCGAGGGATTTTAAGTCCCTTGCGTCTACCGATTTCGCCACCCGGGCCTTCGGATCTGGATCATAACGGGGTTGAGCGCGAAAGCTCCATCCCGATGTGCGGCGGTGGGACGGCCCATTCGTAACCTTCGCGCTCGCGGACAGTCGCACCGAATCCAAGAGTGCGGCCATGGATGGCCGCTTCTTGATCCTGGCGTTCCGGGATGAGCGCAAAACTACGAATGGAGGCCAAGGTCGGAATCGAACCGGCGTACACGGCTTTGCAGGCCGCTGCATGACCACTCTGCCACCTGGCCATCCGTAAGAGAAATCGTCGACAGCTTAACGGCGCGACGCCAAAAAAACAAAACCCCGGC
>DASSGP010000373.1:0-2389 GCA_035693405.1 Rudaea sp.
GCCTACTACGGTATCGGCCGCGGCCGCAGCGTGCAGGGCACGCCGCGTTGAACCGCCGGAGCATTCGATGACATTCGCGTTGACCCTCGATCAGACAAGGATTGCGGTCGTTGGTCTGGGCTATGTCGGCCTTCCGCTCGCGGCGGCCCTCGGCCGGGAGTTTCCGACGCTCGGCTTCGACATCGACGCCGAACGTGTCGCGCAGCTCGCGTCGGGTCACGACGCCACCGGCGAACTCGACTCGGCCGAACTCGCGGCCGCAACGCGTCTGCGCTACAGCGCCGATCCGGCGTCACTACGCGATGCGAACGTTTACATCATCGCCGTGCCCACACCGGTCACACCGCACAAGTGGCCCGACCTGAGTCCGCTGATCGCGGCCAGCGAAACCGTCGGCCGCGTGATGCCGCCCGGATCGCTCGTGATATACGAATCGACCGTGTACCCGGGAGCCACCGAGGAAGTGTGCGTTCCGGCACTGCAGAACGCCTCGGGCCTCAAGTTGAACCACGACCTCTTTTGCGGCTACAGCCCGGAGCGCGTCAATCCCGGCGACAAGACACGGCGGCTGGCCGACATCGTCAAGGTCACGGCCGGTTCGACGCCGGAAGTTGCCGAATTCGTCGACAAGCTGTACTCGCGCATCATTCGCGCCGGCACCTATCGGGCACCGAACATCCGCGTGGCCGAGGCCGCCAAGGCGATCGAGAACACCCAGCGCGACGTGAACATCGCGCTGGTGAACGAGTTGTCGCTGATTTTCACGCGTCTGGGACTGGATACCGAAGAAGTGCTGAAGGCCGCTGGTACAAAGTGGAATTTTCTCAATTTCCGCCCCGGGCTGGTCGGCGGCCACTGCATCGGCGTGGATCCGTATTACCTGATCCACAAGGCCAATGAAGTGCGGGTCCACCCCGAGTTGATCAGCGCGGCGCGGCGCATCAACGAAGGCATGAGCGCGCACATCACGGCCCAGGTATTGCGCCTGATGGCGCTCAAGCAGATCAGCGTCGTCGGCAGCCGCATCCTCATGCTCGGTGCGACATTCAAGGAAAATTGCCCGGACCTGCGCAACACGCGCGTGCGTGAGATCGTCGACGAGCTGTCGGCCTGCCACGCGGCGGTCGACGTCCATGATCCCTGGGCGGATCCCGACGAGTGCGAGCGCGAGTTCGGATTTCGCCCATTGACCGAACCCAGGCCGCGGGCCTACGACGCGATCGTGATTGCGGTGGGTCACAGTCTGTATCACGAGTGGGGCGTGGCCGGCATTCGCGCGTTCGCCAAGCCGAACGCCGTCATCTATGATGTGAAATACGTATTGCCGGCAGATGCCGTCGATGGCCGGCTATGAAGCGATGACGACCGCGCTGGAACAACGTCTCACCGAACTCGAAGTGCGCATGGCATTTCTCGACAACACCGTGCAGTCGCTCGACGCCACCGTTGCCGAACAGGATCGCCTGCTCTCGCAGTTGCGCGGCGAATTCGCCCGGCTGCGCGAGGAACTGGGCGGAATCAAGCTGTCGCTGCACGACGATGCGCGCGACGAACCGCCGCCGCCGCATTACTGAACGTCGTCATGTCGGACTCGCTGCGCGACCAGTTGCTGAAAAGTGGACTTGTGCAAAAGCTCAAGTCCGAGGCCAAGCCTGGGCCGCGACCGGCGCCGGCCTCGAACAAGCCATCCGCGAAACACGTTTCCGGGACGCCATCAAAACCGCACCAGGCGGCGAAGCCACAGCAGGCCGCAAAGCCGCGACAGTCAACGCGCCCCGCCGGCGTGGACGAAGCCGACCTGGCGCGCGCCTACGCATTGCGCGCACGCCAGGAGCGCGAAGAGCGCGAACGCCAGCAGCGCGAAGCCGAACGCGCCGCGCGCGAAAAGAAGGAACGCAAGCAGAAGCTCGCCACGCTGCTCGACGGCAAGGCGCAGAACTCCACCGAAGCCGACCTGCCGCGGCATTTCCCCCACGGCAACAAGATACGCCGCGTCTATTGCACGGCGGACCAGCTCGCGCGCCTCAATCGCGGCGAACTCGCCGTGGTCCAGCTAGCCGGCCGCTACCTGCTCGTCGAGCAGGCAATCGCTCTGCAGGCAAAGGCAATCCAGGAAGAAGCGCTGGTGCTGTTGTGTGATCCGAACGCGCCGCCCGAGGATGACGTTCCCGCCGACCTGGTGTGGTGACGCGGGCAAAAATGTGATCGCCGCACACGTTGCGTGCATGTTGCCGGACGTATCATCGGGGCATCTGACCTGGAAGGATGCCGCCGTGTCGCCTCGCCCGACTGCAATCCTGCTGACTGCGATGTTGATTCTGGCGCCGCTTCTCGTCGCCGCTGCGCCGCTCCCGCATTTCACTCAGCCCAACGCGATCTGGAATCAGGA
>DASSGP010000374.1:0-3315 GCA_035693405.1 Rudaea sp.
CGACGGGATCAGCATTTCCTTGATCGCCGACTTGGTCAGCATGTCGACGGCCTTGGAGTAGTCCGGCTTGGCCGTGCCTTCCATGATGCCCTTGATCTCGCGGAACTGGCGGCGCACTTCCTCGACGACCGAACCGGCCGCACGGCCGACGGCTTCCATCGCCATCGACGCGAACAGGTACGGGATCAGGCCGCCGATGAACAGGCCGATGATGACCATGTGGTCGGACAGGTCGAACGTGAAGATCTTGCCCGGATTGGCGATGCCGAGGTTGTGCGTGTAGTCGGCGAACAGCACGAGCGCGGCCAGGCCGGCCGAACCGATCGCATAACCCTTGGTCACGGCCTTGGTTGTGTTGCCGACCGCATCGAGCGGATCGGTGATCTCGCGGATTTCCTTCGGCAGGCCGGCCATTTCGGCGATGCCGCCGGCGTTGTCGGTGATTGGTCCGTAGGCGTCGAGCGCGACGATCATGCCGGTCATCGACAGCATGGCGGTCGCGGCGATCGCGATGCCGTACAGTCCGGCGAAGAAGTGCGCGCCCCAGATCGCGGCGCAGACCGCGAGCACCGGCCACGCCGTCGACTTCATCGAGATGCCGATGCCGGCGATGATGTTGGTCGCGTGGCCGGTCGTCGAAGCCTGGGCGACATGGCGCACCGGCGCGTACTCGGTCGCCGTGTAGTATTCGGTGATGACGACCATCGCCGCGGTCAGCACGATGCCGATCACGGCGCAGAAATACACGTTCCACACGCCGTACTTCGAGCCGGCCATCAGCGCTTGCGTAACCGGAATGAAGGCGATCAGCGCGAGCACGGCCGAAACACCGACGCCCATGTAGAGCGCGTTCATGATCTTGCCGCCGGCCTTGGCCTTGACGAAGAACGTGCCGATGATCGAAGCGATGATCGACACGCCGCCGAGCACGAGCGGATAGAGCACGCCGTTGTGTCCGCCGACATCGGCGCCGAGCACGCCGCCGAGCAGCATCGTCGCGATCAAGGTGACCGCGTAGGTTTCGAACAGGTCCGCAGCCATGCCGGCGCAGTCGCCGACGTTGTCGCCGACGTTGTCGGCGATCACCGCCGGATTGCGCGGGTCATCTTCGGGAATGCCGGCTTCGACCTTGCCGACGAGGTCCGCGCCGACGTCGGCGCCCTTCGTGAAGATGCCGCCACCGAGGCGCGCGAAGATCGAGATCAGCGACGAGCCGAACGCCAGGCCGATCAGCGCATGCAGCGCTTCGTCGTCGGTCTTGCCCATGTGCAGCAGGAACATGTAGTAGCCGGCGACGCCGAGCAGGCCGAGGCCGACGACGAGCATGCCGGTAATCGCACCGCCGCGGAAGGCGACCTGCAGTGCGGCATTCATGCCGTTGCGCGCGGCTTCGGCCGTGCGCACGTTGGCCTGCACCGAGATGTTCATGCCGATGAAGCCGGTCAGGCCGGACAGCAGTGCGCCGATCGCAAAGCCGAATGCGGTGTACCAGCCGAGTTTGGTCAGGCCGATGACGGCGAACAGCACGACGCCGACGATCGCAATCGTCCGGTACTGACGATTGAGATAGGCACGCGCGCCTTCCTGGATGGCCAGCGCGATTTCCTGCATGCGCGCATTGCCGGCGGACTTGCCGAGGATCCAGCTGCGCGACCAGACACCATAGACGATCGCAACCAGGGCGCAGCCCAGTGCGATCCAGAGACCGTATTCTTGCAACATCTAATCCTCCCTAGGATTTCAGGCGGTAATCGGGGGTAAACAGGCGGGTAAAGCGACGCAACGCCGGAAGTATAGCGGCAGCCGGGCGGAACGCCAGTCAAAACAAGGCCTCCAAAACGCGTCCGGCGCTGCGGCCGCGGCGCGGCCCATGCTATAAGGCGCCTCCCAAACCCCGTCGCACGCAGTGTCGAACCCCACGCCCGGCAGCTCCTCTTCGTACCTGCCCAACCTCACCGGAGTGCGCGGTCTCGCCGCGGTCTGGGTGCTGGCATTTCACGGCTGGCAATTCTCGAACGGACCCTCGCTGGTCCTGCCGTTTCCGGGCTTCGCCCTGGACCTCACCCCGCTGTTCAAATGCGGCTACTTCGGCGTCGACCTGTTCTTCGTACTTTCGGGATTCCTGCTGAGCATGCCGTTTCATCGCGCGGCGCTCGAGGGCAGACCTTGGCCGTCGCTGAAGCAGTTCTGGATCCACCGTTGCCGCCGCGTGCTGCCGGCCTACTGGCTGCAGCTGCTGATCCTGACCGTCGTGTTGGCATACCTGGGGCAATTCGCGCGGATCACGCCGCAGATCCTGGTCGCACACGCAGCGCTCGTGCAAAACATCGTGCCGTGGCTGGTTCCGCTGCTCAATCCGGTCTACTGGTCGATGCCGGTGGAATGGGATTTTTACGTCGTGCTGCCGCTGCTCGCGCTCATCGTCGCGCGCTGCCGCTGGCCGCTGGCAATGCTGCTCGCGCTGACTTTCGTGTTCGCGTTCCGCGTATTGTGCTACTGGTCGCTGACCGATACGACGATCGCCACCGTGATCGGCTATGGTGACGTGCAGCAACTGCCGGCGCGGCTCGATCAATTCTTCGTGGGCATTTGCGCCGCGTGGATCACGGTGAGCAAACCGCCGTCAGCGCGCGGCGCGCTGGCGTGGTTGCTCGGCGGCATCGGCGTGATCGTCGCGATGGCGTATGTCGCTGCGCCGCGCAACGACTTCCTCGTCAACATCGACGTGCCGTACTTGTTCTTCCACCACAGCGTTACGGCAATCGCGTTCGGCATGCTCGTTCTCGGCGCGGCCGGCACCACGCGAGCAGGCGCGGCCTTGTTTGCCAACCGGCCGATGACGTTTCTCGGTTTGATCAGCTACAGCCTTTACCTCTGGCATTACCCCACGCTGCAGCTCGCGCAATATGCCGGGCTGACCAGCGGCGTCCGCGCTCCGGCCTGGGCGCTCGTGCTGGCCATCGCGGTGCCGGTAATCCTGCTGGTTTCCTGGCTGTCGTATCGGTATGTCGAGCGGCCGTTCCTCCGCCCGGACAAGCAGTCATCGGCGCCTGCGGCCGGGACTGCGCCGCCGCCGTCGGAACGGGTAGTGCGAAACGAGCGCTAGTTGCATTCCGACGACAGGCAGCCGCGTGGTACGACTTCGAAATCGTTGGTGTAGACGAGGTCATAGGCCAGGCGCGCGATACCAGCCGTCGCCTTGAAGGCGGGTAGCGGCGAAAACGTTGCGCCGACGATCACCGGACGGCCGCCGCTGTCGAGCACCAAGGCGTTGCCGATGCTTGCGGGGTTGGAATCGTCGAACCCGCCCAAGCT
>DASSGP010000375.1:0-12034 GCA_035693405.1 Rudaea sp.
CAATGCGACTTGCAGCACCGCTTCCCTGGCGGATACAGCAGCGTGGTCCCACCCGATCCCATCCCGAACTCGGCAGTGAAACGCGCCCGCGCCGATGGTAGTGTGGCTTAAGCCATGCGAGAGTAGGTCACTGCCAGGGGCTTGATCCCAAACGCCTCGGTTCATTGCGAACCGGGGCGTTTGCTTTTATGGCTTCTGGTGGGGGGCCATTCGTGAAGGCGTACAAGCAAGGTTGGGCGAAGAGCCGCACTCAGCCGATGCCATGATTGCACGCGCCAGGAGCGCGCGCGAACAGCGGCCAGAAGCGCGCGCGAACAGCGGCGCTGGCCCGAACGAAGGACGAGCGCCATGGATGGCGCGAGTTATCGCATCGCGTGCTCGACCGAGCGCCCGGCCAACGATGGCAGGCCGGTCGAGGCTCCACGGATGGCTGCTTGCGGCGGACCGCTCTGCTCCCCGGCCAAGATGATCGATGTGACCCGCTTCCATCGACGGCTGCGGGCAGTGGCCCGCCTCGATCACCGCGCCCCGATGCCAGTTCACAGACAATCCGCGGATGATTGTCTGCGACGGCCCCGCCTTTGGGGCTCTCCACAAACGCCGAGAAGAGCGACGCGGACGACTGCTCGAACTACATTGCGAAGCGTGTTCCGTCAGCTGCCGGCGTTGCGCGGCACTTTCGAACGAACCGTGAACGAAGCGCCTGCGACCATCAACGCCTGCCTGCAAAAAACCCGACCGCGCCGACTGCACTTTGTCGATATACTTCGTCAGCAACTTTCGAACGGAATTTACCGTTTAATGTCGAAGGCCTCCCTCGACCGTCTGAGCATTTGGACTTCAGGATTGCTCTGCTTCGTTCCCGCTCTGGTCGTTTTCGCCGCGGCCGGAATGCTTCATCACCCGTCGGCAATCGTGCTGCTTCTCGTCGCCGACGCATTGACGATGACGGCGATTTGCCAGGTCCTCGGCCTGGCACGCGAGACCACCTTCTCCGCGAACCTGCTGCGGCGCGGATCCGCATATGTGCTGCTGCTGACGGGCTACGCCGCGTTGGTTGCACTGTTGATCAGCTACCCATTGTGGTGGCTCGAGAGCGACCCGAGTCTGGCAGCGACACTCGCCCTGACGACGGCAGTCGTCGCGATCCTGCTGCTGCCGTGGCGCTTGTGGCCGGCATTCGGAATAGTCTTCGCCTGGCGACGAAAGCGGCGGAAGCTCGACTCGATACTTTCCCTCAGTGTGGCCTTCGCCCGGCAGCTGACTTCGCAAAACGACCTGTTCTTCAGCCACGGTCTCGTCGTCGGACTGTGTTTGCTCGTGCTGATCACCGGCGCAATGAGCCTGGCAGGAATCTTCGCGATACTTCCCGAACAGATCCGCATTCTGTCGTTCGCCGGCTATGCGCTGTTCCTGGCGCCACTTGCCCATCTGATCATCATCAACCGCTGTGTGACGGCGTTGTTGGTCGAGCGCCGGCGCGAACGCGGCGATGCGGCGATCGAAGCGGTCACGCCCGCCGAAGCTCCTCCGTCCGAGCCTGTGCCGCCGGTGGTGTTGCCGGCAACGCTCGCCGCGCCCGATCTCGACGAAATGCTTCTGCGCAGCGTGCGCGCGGGCCAGACGGACCTGGCGCTCGCCGCGCTGGTCCGGGGTGCCAATGCCAACACGGTGCCGCCCGCGAGCGACCGCGATCAGCGTTCGGTCCTCGCCCTCGCAACGCTCAATCCGGACATGCGCTTGCTGCGCAGCCTGATCGCGCGCGGTGCGGATCTGAATAGCGCCCACGCCGATCTGCCACCGTTGATCGCTGCGACGCGCGACAGCCATCAGGGCCGTCCCGATGCAGTCATGACCCTGCTGACAAACGGCGCCGATCCGCGCTGCGTCGATGCGGCCGGGAACACGCCGCTGCACTACGCGGTCTTGTCCGAGTTGCCGATCGTGGCTGCATTGTTGCGCGACGCCACCGCGCCACTGGATCCGGTAAACCGCGACGGCCTCACGCCGCTCGGCATGGCGTGCGCGGCGGCGAACTGGAATCTCGTGCGCTTCCTGCTCGAACGTGGCGCCAAAGCCGAATGCGACCGTGCCCAACCCGCCGTGTTGTGCGCCGCCGGAATTTCCGATGACGATCCGGTCGGCGTCGAACTGCTGCTCAAGCGCAAGGTCAATGTCGACTCTCGCGACGCGCTAGGGCGCACGGCGCTGATGGTTGCGGCGCTTCAGGGTCATGCGGGAATAGTCGCAACGCTGCTGGACGCTGGGGCCCAGGTCGGTCTGGCAGACTCGCGCGGCACCACGGCGCTAATGGAAGCGACGCGCTCGGGTTCGGAAGAAGTGCTCAGGCTGATCGCGGAGCACGATCCCGCGCTGGATGTCGTGGATGCCTCTGGCCGTAGCGCTCTGATCATCGCCTGCCAGTCGCGACAAGCCTGCGAAGCAGCCGTCCGCCACCTCCTGCTTGCCGGCGCGTCGCGCGACGTGAGCGCGGCCGATGGCCGGCGCGCTGTGGATTTTGCCGCTGCTGCCGGGCGCTGGAACATCGTCGCCTTGCTCGATCCGGAATATCCGCTGCCGGCGAACATCGCCGATCCGGCGCCGGTCGAGGTCGACCCGCAGTCGCCGACGCACCTTCTCGACGCGCTGCGTTTTGAACATTGGAACATTGTGGAGAATTTCTCCACGGCGATTCGCGAATGGACGACGGATCAGCGCCTGCAGCTGTTTGTCGAACTCGCCGAGCACGAGTCGGCCGCGCCCCGCTCGTGGTTGCTCAGCCATGGCCTCCAGGCGGATGCGGCGACGCCAGGCGCTGCGGGCGTCTTCACGCATCTGCTCGAGCGGCTGCCGGCCACCACGGCGGCACTGATCGAATGGCACGCCGCCGGCGCGTCTCCGGCAGGAGGCGATGGCGTGGTTCGCCTCGGCGCCGCGTTGCCGGGTGGCGGCGCGCAGCGCGATTCGCTCGAACGCCTTGCCCTGACGATGATCGAAAACGGCGCCGAGATTTTTGCCGGCGATCGTGATGGGCGTTCGCCGCTCGCGCACGTGGTCGCGAGTGGCAGCGCTGGGCTGGTGCAGGCACTGCTCGAGCGCGGGGTCGATCCGAACAGCAGCGATCGCCAGGGCCGCTCGCCGCTGTTCGACGCGCTCGCTCTTCCCGCCGACAGCGCGTTGACAATGACACGCGCCCTGCTGCGCGCGGGCGCCGATCCCGAACTCACGTCGGCCAGCGGCGAGAGCCCCTTCGGACTCGCCTTGGCGCGGCCGGAGCCGGAACTGCGCAATTTGTTGAACTGGCCGCAGTGGAAACTGCCGCGGCGCGGCGTGCGCGCCGAGGATCTGTCGGCGGCCGCGGCCGTGGGCGACACTGATGCGGTAGAAAAATTGCTGGGCATGGGCATTTCGATTCACGCGGTCGACAGCCAAGGCGCAACCGCACTGCTGCGCGCTTGCGGATGCGGGCATGCTGCGCTGGTCGGCCGTCTGCTCGAACTCGGCGCCGATCCGGAACAGAAGGCGCCGAGTGGCGCGACTCCCCTGAGCGCGGCCGTGACGGCGCGCCGCGACGCCGTTGTCGCAACACTTCTCAAGCGCGGCCTGCCGGTCGACCAGCGCCTGCCAGCCGGAGGTACGGCGCTGATGATCGCGTCGGCGCTCGGCTTTCCGGAAATCGTGGCTCTACTGCTCGAGCATGGCGCACAGACGAATGCGCGGGACGAACGTGGTACGCACGCGCTGCACGCGGTTGGGCAGTTCGCTTTCCGCAGCGCCGAGACGGCACGTGCCCAGCGGATCATCGAATTGCTGTTGAAACATGGCGCCGACGTGAATTCAACGAACGCCGCGGGCCAGACCCCGCTGCTGCTGCTACTCGGTGCGCGTGCAGAACCGGGGACGACCGCCGACCAGAAACATCTGCTTGTATTGCTGCGGCAGCTGCTCGCCGCCGGAGCGGACGTCAACGCGCAGGACCAGCGTGGCGTCGGCGCGCTGCATGCATGTGCGATGCACGGCCTGCTGCTGCCCGCGCGCGTTTTGCTGGCCGCACGCGCCGATACGTCGCGCCGCGACGTGCTCGATCGCAGCGCACGCGAAGTCGCGCACCTGCTCGGCTATATCGATGTGGCCGCTGAAATCGCGTCGCGCGAGGGCAACAGTGTTCCGCTGCGCAACGTCGAATAACCTCGTACAGCGCGCCTACTCGCGCGCGCTGGTTTCGGAATTCGTGTCGGCCTCGAACAGGCGCTCCAGATCCGCGAACGCTTCCTTCGCGCCCTGCATCAGCGCGGCGTCGTCATCGTAGACCAGGTACTGGGTCTTCAGCAGCTCCGCGTCGTGGATGCGGAATTTCGCCACGCGCTCGGCGGCTGTCGCCGGTTCGACGCCGAGTTCCTCCAGCGCCAGGCGGGCCATTTCCAGACTCGAATGCAGCGTCTCGCGCACGACGTCGTCGACGTTCAGGTCCATCAGCCGGAACGCGTGCTGGCGGTTGCGCGCGCGCGCAACGATCTTCAGGTGCGGAAACATGCGGCGCACGATTCGCGCCGTGCGGATGTTGACTTCGGGATCGTCGGTCGCGAGCACGAACACCTCGGCCTGGTCGGCGCGCGCGGCGCGCAGCAGTTCGGGCCGGCTCGGATCGCCGAAGTAGATGTTGCTGCCGAACTGGCGCGACAGGTCGACCTGCTCGGCCGAACTCTCGAGCGCGGTGAACGGAATATGCTGCGCACGCAGGATACGGGCGATGATCTGGCCGACGCGGCCGTAACCGGCGAGGATGACGCGCGGATGCTCGTCGACGATCTCGTCGAAGTCGCGCTCCGGTCCGGCCTTGCGCAGGGCCAGCCAACGGCCGACGGCGAGTACCGCCAGCGGCGTCAGCGCCATCGACAGCGTCACGGAGACGGTCAGCAAATCCTTCTGCGCCGCATCGAGCAGCTCACGCTTTTGTCCCAGATTCAGCACGACGAAGGCGAACTCGCCGCCGCCGGCGAGCACCGCGGCGAGGCGCAGGGTTTCGGCCAGGTCGAATTTGCGCTTCACGCCGCCGATCGCAACCAGCACCGCGCATTTCGCCGCCAGCAGGACGGCGACGATCGCCAGGATCTGGAGCGGTTGCTCACGCACGAGGTCAAGGTCCAGCGACACGCCGACACTGACGAAGAACAACCCAAGCAGCAGCCCCTTGAACGGTTCGATCTGCGATTCGATTTCGTGGCGGAACTCCGAGTCGGCCAGCAGCACGCCGGCGACGAACGCGCCGAGCGACATCTGGATTCCAGAAAGCTCCATGATCCAGGCGGCACCGAGAACGACGAGCAGCGCAGTCGCGGTAAATACCTCGGCAATCTGCGTGCTCGCGACGATGCGGAACACCGGTCGCAGCAGGTAGCGGCCACCGACCGCGACGGCCGCCATGACGCCGATGATGCGCAGCACGCTGATGAGATCGCTGGTTGCGCTCGTCGCCACGTGTGCGCCGAGCAGCGGGATCAGCGCGAGGATCGGGATGGCTGCCAGGTCCTGGAACAGCAGGATCGCGAATGCCAGGCGTCCGTGCGGACTATTCAGCTGCTTGTGCTCGGCAAGAATCTGCAAGCCGATCGCGGTCGACGACAACGCCAGTGCGAGCCCGACGATCAGCGCGCTCCTCCAGCCCAAGCCAAATCCCAGAGCCGCCCCGCCAAGCAGCAGGCCCGATAGCACGACTTGCGCCAGGCCGGCGCCGAATACCGCCTTGCGCATCAACCAGAGGCGCTGCGGCGACAGCTCGAGTCCGATCACGAACAACAGCAGGATCACGCCGAACTCGGACAGCTGCGAGGTCGCTTCCACGTCGCGCGCGAGATTCAGCGCGTATGGGCCGATCAGCGCGCCGGCGGCAAGATAACCGATGACCGCCCCCAGTCCCCAGCGGCGCGACAACGACACCGCGACGACCGCAGCGGCCAGATACATCACGACATCCTGCAGAAAGTGCGACGTTTCCATGCGCTGCTCCGGAAGATTCGGCAAGTATAAGGGAGACTGTTTCCGCTCCGGTCCAATGAGCCATCTCAATCGGTGAGATGGGGCGTAGCTAACGTGCGCGCAACCCCGATGCTCGAGGTCCTGAACATGCCTACGTCGCCCGTTTCATCGCGAACCTCCCACGCTGCAGTCCTGACTGACCACATGAGGCCGTGGGTCATTGCGCTGTCATGCTGGCTGGTTGCCGGTGTCGCAGCGCTGATCTGTGTTCCGGAACTGCGCGGATCGGATCCACTGTTCGGCTGGTTGCCGTTCTGGCTCATCGTCGCGCCGGCGATCGACCTGGCCGTCCTGCGCCCACCACAGCCTGATTGCGCGCACGCGGCAGCTGCTCGTGCGCATCGGCCCTAGACGCGGTCCCGTGTGTCAGGCCAGACCGTCGCGCCGGCGCCTGCGAATCGCGCGCCGTACGCAACCGCCTGCGCGAAAAATGCGGACAAGAGCGGCGATGCCTGGAATTTCTGCGATTCGTTGATCGTCGCGAGCAGCGGCGAACGCTTCGGTGATGCGTCATGGCCAGGGACGGCCGCTTCAGTGATGCGTGACGGCCAGGGGCGGCCGTGACGGTCACGCGCCCATGATTGCCGGTCGATCAGTCGGTGATGCCGAGTCGCTTGCGCTCCATACGGCGCAGGAACTCGCCCATGATGCGGCGATACAGGTCCTCGCCGAGATACGCATCCTCGATGCCGGCGTCGATCGACGGGTTGTCGTTCATCTCGATGACGACGACGCGCTCTCCGACCTGCTTGAGGTCCACGCCGTACAGACCATCGCCGATCGGGGCGGTCGCTTTCAGCGCCAGCTTGACGACTTCGGTCGGCGCGTCGCGCACCGGCAGCGTCTTGAATCCGCCCGAACGCTGCGCTGCATTCGCGCCGTGGTTGTAGATCTGCCAGTGGCCGCGTGACATGTAGTACTGGCACGCATACAGCGCCTGGCCGTCGAGGATGCCGATGCGCCAGTCGTATTCGGTGAACATGAATTCCTGCGCGAGCACCAGCGCGGTGTGCTGAAACAGGTCGTCGACCGCGCTCTTGAGCTGGTCGGGAGTCTCGACCTTGACGATGCCGCGCGAGAACGAGCCGTCCGGAATCTTCAGCACGATCGGAAAGCCGAGCAGATCCGGCAATTCCGCCAGACGCCGGGTGTCGTCGCGATAGAGGATCTCGGTCTTCGGCGTCGGCAGCTTGCGTGACTTCAGCAGGTCGTGCAGGTAGATCTTGTTCGTGCACTTGAGGATCGAGCCGGGGTCGTCGATGACGACCATGTCTTCCTTCTCGGCCTTGTTCGCGAAGCGATAGGTGTGGTTGTCCAGCGCGGTCGTTTCGCGGATGAACAGTCCGTCGTACTCGGCGATGCGCGAGTAGTCGTTTTTCGTCACGGTCTCGACTTCGATGCCGATTTCCTTGCCGGCCTCGATGAACTGCTTCAGCGCGCGCTTGTTGGACGGCGCCATCGGCTCGGCCGGGTCGGCCAGCATGGCGATGTCGTAGCGGAACTTCTTGCGCGTGCGCGGCTTGCGCCACATCTTCTTGGAAAACTTTTCCAGCGCCTGCGCGAACGAATCTTCCTGCGGATCGGCCAGCGTGTGCAGGCTCGAAGGTTTGATCGCGCTGATCTGCCAAACCTTGTCGCGCTCGAATTCCAGGCGCAGGATCGGGCACGGAAACGTTTCGAACACCTGGCGGCCGAGGTCGGACAGGGTCGCGTAGCTGGTCTCGCCGAAGTATAACAATATACCAAAGTCGGTCGTGTCGCGGCCGCCTTCGGGCAGGAAACGGATCAGCTTCTGGTTCAGGTCCTCGATGTCCAGACCGTACAGCGCGCGTTTGCGCAGATCGTTGATCGTGCGCACCGACGGAATCACCTTGTGGCCGCGCGCCTCGGCCAGCAGCGAGACGTAATAGCCGATGCCCAGGTATTTGTAGCTGCGGCACAGGTTGATGACCTGCACGCGTTCGTCGTCGGTGCCAATCGCTTCCTTGAGGTAATCCTGGGCCGCAACGACGTTGTCGGACGGATAGTACGAACCCCAGTCCGAAGCCTTTTCCACGACGATGACAAGCTTGCTCATGCGGGTTCAGCCAGAAAAAGTATATTTGTGCGCAACTCTGGCGGTTCGGACATGAGGCAGGCAGGGGCGTTGGTCGGCGATCGGGGCGCTAGTGTGACATAGCACGCCACGCATGCAACCCTGAAGAAGCTGGCGCAGATTCAGCGTTGCGCGCCGCTCGCCGCTGGTCTAGGCTGCGCTTTTCCGGCGCCGCCCTCATGACCGCCGCGTTCCGCATCCGCCGCGCCACACTCACGGACCTGCCTGCGTTGCTCGCGCTGGAGCGCAGCGCGTTCACGACCGACCATCTGTCGCCGCGGCAATATCGGCAGCACCTCGACAGCCCGACGGCGCTCGTGCTCGCGGCGGTCGACGGGACCGGCCTGCTCGGCAAGGCCGTCGTCTTTTTCCGGCGCGAGAGCGACCTGGCGCGACTGTATTCGATCGCAGTTGCCGGTGGCGCGCGCGGCCGCGGTATCGGCGAGGCGCTGCTGACGGCGATCGAACGCGCGGCGCACCGGCGCGGTGCCAGGCGCATGCGCCTGGAAGTCCGCCAGGACAATGCCGCCGCGATGCGACTGTACGAGCGGTGCGGTTACGCGCGGTTCGCCGAGCGCCCCGGATATTACGAGGACGGCGGCGACGCGTGGAGGTATGAGAAGGAGCTGAGCTAGGGACGAGCGGCGAGCGGCGCGCGTTGAGAGTGGAGGTGACCGAGCGAAGGATTTGTGAGTGTTTGTTTGTGGAAGCCGGGAACACGTGACGCAATCCCTTGCCCCTTGCCCCTCGCCCCTCGTCCCTGCCTCTTTGCTACCATCGCAACCCCTGCTTGGATCCCGCTCATGAATTGGTCAACGTTAAAATCGCCCGCGCTGCTGGCATCGGCGATAGCGCTCCTCGTCGCAGCCTGTGCCGAGCAGCAAGCGCTACCGCCGGCTTCGCCGGCCGGTCCGCAACCGCCGGTCGCATCGGTGCATCCGTTCGAGGTGCAATCGGCCAACGGCGTGCGCATCGACAACTACTACTGGCTGCGCGACGACACGCGCACCCGGCCCGAAGTGCTCAATTACCTGAAGGCCGAGAACGCGTATTACGCGCAGATGACGGCGCACACGAAGGATCTCGAGGAAACGCTTTACAACGAGATCATCGGCCGCATCAAGCAGGACGATTCGACGGTCCCGGCGAAATACAAGCACTATTTCTATTACACGCGCTACAAACAGGGCCAGGAATATCCGGTCTATGCGCGGCGCAAGGGCAGCACCGAGGCGCCCGAGCAGGTCATGCTCGACGGCAATGCCAACGCCAAGGGCCACGATTTCTACCAGGTCGGCGGCCAGGAAATCAGTCCGAACGAACAGTTGCTGGCCTACGCCGAAGATACGGTGGGGCGGCGCCAGTTCACGATCCGCGTAAAGGATCTGGCCAGCGGCAAGGTGCTGCCTGACCAGATCGAAAACACGCCCGCTGCGATGGCTTGGGCCGACGACAACAAGACCCTGTTCTACGTCGAGAATGATCCGATCACGCTGCTCGGGATTCGCGTGCGCAAGCATGTGCTCGGCAGCGACGCGAAGAGGGATCCGGTCGTCTACGAGGAACTCGACCACAGTTACTACATGGGCGTGAGCCGCAGCGGCGACGACAAGTACATCATGATCGATGAACAGAGCACGCTGTCGAGCGAGATCCGCTTCATTCCCGCATCGCAGCCAAAGGCGAAGTTCAAGATGCTGACGCCGCGCGAGCATGACTTCGAGTATCACGCCGAGCATATCGATCAGCGCTGGGTGATCCGCACCAACTGGAATGCGAAGAACTTCCGCGTCATGCAGGTCGACGACGCGCGCGTCGGCGACAAGAAGGGGTGGAACGAGCTGGTGCCGGGGCGCAAGGACGTGCTGATCAACCGGGTCGCACCGTTCAGGAATTTCCTCGCGATCGAGGAGCACAGCGACGGCCTGCAGCGCGTGCGCATCAAACCGTGGAAGGGCGGTGCCGAGACGTTCGTGAAGCCCGACGACGCCGATTACACCGCGGCCATCGGCGAGAACCGCGAACAGGACACCGATACGCTGCGCTACAACTACACTTCGCTGATCACGCCGAACACGGTCTATGACCTCGACACGGCGACCGGCAAGCGTGAGTTGAAGAAACGCGATCCGGTCCTCGGCGGCTACGATCCCGCGAACTACGTTGCCGAGCGGATCTGGGCCCAGGCGCGCGATGGCACGTGGATACCGGTGTCGCTGGCGTACCGCAAGGATTTCAAGCGCGACGGCACCGCGGCGCTGTACCAGTACGGCTACGGCTCGTACGGCGCATCCAGCGATCCGCGCTTCTCGACGCCGCGCTTCTCGCTGATCGACCGCGGCTTCGTCTATGCGATCGCGCACGTGCGCGGCGGCGAAGAGATGGGCCGCAACTGGTACGAGGACGGCAAACTGCTGAAGAAGAAGAACACGTTCACGGACTTCATCGACGTGACCGAATACCTGGTCAAGTACGGCTACGCGGCGAAGGACAAGGTCGTCGCCGAAGGCGGCAGCGCCGGTGGCTTGCTGATGGGCGCGATCACGAACATGGCGCCGCAGGACTACCGCGCGATCGCCGCGCACGTGCCGTTCGTCGACGTCGTCACGACGATGCTCGACGACAGCATTCCGCTGACGACGAACGAATTCGACGAGTGGGGCAACCCGAAGGAAACCGTCTACTACAACTACATGCTGTCGTATTCGCCGTACGACAACGTATCGGCGCAGCCTTATCCGGCGCTGCTCGTCACTACCGGCCTATGGGATTCCCAGGTGCAGTATTACGAGCCGGCCAAATGGGTGGCCAAGCTGCGCGCGGTCAAGACCGACAACAATGTGCTGCTGCTCAAAGTCAACATGGATGCCGGCCACGGCGGCAAGTCCGGGCGCTTCCAGCGCTATCGCGAGGTTGCCGAGGAGTTCGCGTTCATGATTGATCAGGTGGGTGGGAAGTAGGGCAAGAGCGTGAGGAGTTAGGAGTGAGGAGTGAGGACGAGCGAATACGCGTCGCCGTGTCTCAAGTGAGGAGCCAGGCGGACGAGCTCGGCTCGCCCTCACTTCCTAACTCCTCATTCCTCACGCTCCTCCTCACCAGCCAGCCGCCTTGAGCTTTTCAGCAGTCGCCTGATCCGCCGGTCGCGCGATCAGGCCGCCGCTCGCGCTGAGGCTGACGCGGTAGCTTGCGCCGTCGATCATCGGCAAATAGGCCGCGCTGCCGTACTCGGCATCGATCCACGGCAGCCACTGCGGGAACTGGCGCTTGAGTTGCCACAAGTCGAGTATCGATTCACCGGCGAGATCGACGAGACTCGGCGTCGTCGCCGCAGCCTGCGTCGCGTCGCGAAAGCGACCGGACAGCCGGTCGACGCGATACATCGGTTCGGCGCCGAGCTCGATCGCGCGCGGCGTCCACTTGATCACGCGCGCATCCAGTTGCCACTCGTCGCCGTTCAGCGCGACGCTGCGATGGCCGCCGTCGGGGAAATCCACGCGCAGCGAAAATTGTTGCGGCCCGGTCTGTCTTGCCGACAACGACGCGACCGGTTCCTCGGCCGTCAGGAGGCGATAGCCGCGCAGTGATATGCCCAGCCCGCAGGTCAGTGCCGCTGCAAGCAGAAATACCAGCATCCATGCGCCGCGATGCAAGGCCGCGAAATGCCGCCGCGCGCGCCAGTGGCGGCGCGTGGCGAACAGGTGACTCAAGGCGGTCAGCAACAAGATCGCACTGAGGATGAACAGCGCAGGCAGCAGAGCGTAGAAATTCAGCATCGGTCGGTCGTCGGCAAGGCAAAGCAATGCTTAACACAAAGCGCCATTGACGTCACTTTTCGGTCTTCGGTCGTCCGTCGGCGACCGCACGGGCGCCGCGCTAACCGCCCGCCAGTCAGCCTGACCGCCG
>DASSGP010000376.1:0-13015 GCA_035693405.1 Rudaea sp.
GTCATCGAATTCATCCACGACCTGGCAATCATCATGCTGACGGCCGGCATCGTCACGGTCGTCTTCCACCTGCTGCGCCAGCCGGTCGTGCTCGGCTACATCGTCGCCGGCGTGCTGATCGGCCCGCACACGCCGCCCTACACGTTCGTCACCAACGAGGAGACGATCCGCACGCTGGCCGAACTCGGCGTGGTGTTCCTGCTGTTCTCGCTCGGACTGGAGTTCTCGCTGCGCCACCTGCGCCAGGTCGGGGCCACGGCGCTGGTATCGGCGATCGCCGGCATCGTGACGATGCTGTCGCTCGGTTATGCGGTCGGGCGCGCGTTCGACTGGAGCGTGATGGACGCGCTGTTCCTCGGCGCGATGCTGTCGATCTCCTCGACCACGATCACGATCAAGGCGCTCGAGGACTTGAAGCTGAAGAAGCAGCATTTCGCCCAGGTCGTGTTCGCGATCCTGATCGTCGAGGACGTGCTGGCGATCGCAATGATCGCGCTGCTGGCGAGCGCGGCGAAAACCGGCGCGATCGATTCGGGCGAAGTCATGCGCACGCTTGGCGGACTCACGGTGTTCCTGGTTGCGTCGCTGGTCATCGGCATCCTGACTGTCCCTCGCCTGCTCGACTTCGTCGCCCGCTTCAACAGCAACGAGATGCTGCTGGTTTCCGTGCTCGGCCTGCTGTTCGGCTTCTGTCTCGTTGTCGTGCGCCTGGGCTACAACGCCGCGCTCGGCGCGTTCGTCATCGGCGCCATCATTGCCGAGACCGGGGCGCTGCACCGCATCGAGCGCGTGATCGCTCCAGTGCGGGACATGTTCAGCGCGATCTTCTTCGTCGCGGTCGGCCTGATGCTCGATCCGGTCATGCTGCTCGACTATGCCGGGCCGGTCGCCGCGGCAACGCTGGCCGTGATCCTCGGCAAATCGCTGGCGCGCACCGCCGGATCGTTCGCCGCCGGCCAGGATGCACGCACCTCGCTGCGCATCGGCATGAGCCTGGCGCAGATCGGCGAGTTCTCGTTCATCATCGCCACGCTCGGACTCACCCTGAAGGCGACCAGCGCGTTTCTCTATCCGATCGCGGTCTGCGTGTCGGCGATCACCACGCTGTTCACGCCCTACCTGATCCGCGGCGCCGACCCTCTGGCGCGGCGCATCCGGGCGCTCGCGCCGGCCGGAGTCGGCCGCATCTTGCACATGTATACCGCATGGCTGCAGAGCTTGCGCTTCGTCGGCGACCGCGCCGTGATCGCGGCGATGGTGCGCAGGATTCTGCTGCAGGCATTCGTCAATCTATGCATGGTCGCGGCGATCTTCGGCGCCGGCGCCTATCTTGCCCGGCGTTATCGCGACGACATCGCGCAATGGATTCCGTATCCGCAGGTCGCGAACGCGCTGATCTGGGGCGCGGCCCTGGTGCTGTCGCTCGCGTTCCTGATCGCGGCTTATCGCAAGCTCAAGGCGCTGGCAATGATGCTCGCCGAGGTCGGCGTGCGCGCCGGGCGGCACACGGAGCGCGTGCAGCGCATCGTCGCCGAGGTACTGCCGGCGGTGTCGATCGGCGCCATGTTGCTGGTGGTTTCGGCGCTGTCGTCGAGCATCCTGCCGCCGGCCGAGTTGTTGATCGCCGTGTTGGCGATGGGTGCGATGATCCTGGCGCTGCTGTGGCGCACCCTGGTCAAGCTGCACTCACGATTGCAGATCGCATTGCTCGAGACGCTGCAATCGGAAAAGGACGAGCGCTGACGCCAGCGCCGGACCTGCCGGCCCGGCATCAGGTCCCAAGGCAGACCAAGGCCGCCTACGGTTGCTTCTGCTGCTGTTGCTTCTGCTCTTCCTTGCTGCCCTTGATGTGTCCGGCAACGCCGCCGGCCACCATGCCGACCGCCGCGCCGGTCCAGGCGCTGCCTCCGGCGAGGGAGACGATCCCGGCGCCCGCGACGGCACCGATGGCCGCGCCGCTGGCGGTACCCTGCTGTTTCGGGGTCATCGAGGTGCATCCGGCGGTGCTGATCAATGCCGCCATTGCCACAACCATTTCAATGCGTTTCATGATCAGTCTCCTCATTTGTTCGTCTGCAGGCCGGGCACGACCATTTCGAACCAGATCGTTTCGATGACCGGCTGGTTCGCCTTCGCGGGGTTGGCGGCGTACCATTTGTTCAGCCCCTCACGAACGCTGTCGAGGGTCTGTCCCTTCAACCCCTTCTGCATGCGGGGAATAAGGCTCTGCGCGTCTTGCGGTGTCGACCCCTGATAAGCCGCTTCGACCTGTGCCATGTTGGCGATGCCGATCAGATAGGCTTTCTTCTGATCTTCTGTCGACTTGGTCCAGTGCTCTCCGGTAACCAGCGCGACTTCATCAGCGCGTGCGCTGCCCGCGAACGAGGCCAGGACGACCAGCAGTCCCATGGCCAGAAGCATGTGGCGTTTCATGATGATCTCCCTTCTCAGTTGAACATTCGCGCCGGCCTGCGTTCCCGTGCGGAACGGATATGCGCGTGATCTCGACGCGTGGAGATCGACGCGAAACCGGGTTTTCGCTGAAGAGCGACAGAAAATTTGATCCGGATCATTGTAAACCCGCGGCACACGCGAGCAAAGCCGGATCAGCACGCGCCGCGCCGGCCGGCGACGCGGCGCATGCGCCTGGCGTTATTTCGCCCGCATCATCGCCAGCGTCATGTCGAGCATGCGGTTGGAGAAGCCCCACTCGTTGTCGTACCAGCTGAGCACCTTGACCAGCGTGCCGCCCATGACGCGCGTCTGCGTCGCGTCGTAGATCGACGACAGCGGGTTGTGGTTGAAGTCGACCGAAACGAGCGGCTTGGCGTTCATGCCGAGGATGCCCTTGAGCCTGCCCTCGCTGGCCTCTTTCACGACGGCGTCGATCTCGGCATGCGTCGTGGCGCGCGCAGCCTGGAACACCAGGTCGACGACCGAGACGTTGATCGTCGGGACGCGCATCGCGAAGCCGTCGAGCTTGCCGTTCAACTCCGGCAGCACCAGCCCGACCGCGGCGGCGGCGCCGGTCTTGGTCGGAATCTGGCTCATCGTCGCGCTGCGTGCGCGGCGCAGATCCTTGTGGAACACGTCGGTGAGAACCTGGTCGTTCGTGTACGAATGAATCGTCGTCATCAGGCCATGCACGATGCCGATCTTTTCATGCAGCACCTTGGCCAGCGGCGCCAGGCAGTTCGTCGTGCACGACGCGTTCGAGATGACCTCGTGCTTCGCCGTGAGCTTGTCTTCGTTTACGCCCATGACGAACGTGCCGTCCACGTCCTTGTCTCCCGGCGCCGAGATGATGACCTTCTTCGCGCCGGCGGCGATGTGCGCGCCGGCCTTGGCCTTCGACGTGAACAGGCCGGTGCTCTCGACGACGATGTCGACGCCGAGGTCGCGCCACGGCAGCTTGCCGGGGTCGCGCTCTGCGCAGACCTTGATGCGGTCGCCTTTCACGATGAGGTCGCCGCCGTCGACGCCAACCTCGCTGGGAAACTTGCCATGCGCGGTGTCGTATTGGGTCAGGTGCGCGTTCGTCTCGGCGTCGCCGAGATCGTTGACCGCAACGATCTGGATCTCGTGCGTGCGGTTCGACTCGTACAGCGCGCGCAGCACCATGCGGCCGATACGGCCGTAGCCGTTGATCGCGACCTTTACCGCCATGACAACTCTCCTTCGACAAGTGGGGAATGCAGACCGGCGATTGTACCGGCGTTTGCCGGCCCTTCGCACCGTGCCCCGGCGCGCTGTACCATTTCCGCGACCCGCGCCGCTGCGTCCGCCGCAGCGCCGGGCATTCCCGGGGAATCTCATGTCGCCGCTCGTCCAGTCGTACTACCACTTGCCGACCAATACCTGGTCGCATATCGTCGCCGACCCGCAGTCCGGCTCGACAGCGATCATCGACCCGGTGCTCGACTTCGATCCCGCTTCGGGCCGCGTCTGGAGCGAGCACGCGCGCACACTGCTCGCCCATGTGGACGAGCACTCGCTGCGCGTCGACTGGATACTCGAGACGCATGCGCATGCCGACCACCTCACCGGCGCGGCGTGGCTCAAGGACGAATTGGCCAAAACAGGCGGCGCATCCGCGAACGTGCGCACCGGCATCGGCACGGGCATCGTCAGCGTGCAACGACACTTCGCCGATGTGTTTGCGCTCGGCGGCGAATGCGCCACCGATGGCTCGCAGTTCGACCGTCTGTTCGCCGATGGCGAACGCATCGCGCTCGGCGCGCTCGAAATCGAAATCATCGCGACGCCCGGCCATACGAGCGACGGCGTTACCTACAAGGTCGGCGACGCGATCTTCGTCGGCGACACGCTGTTCGCTCCAAACGGCGGCACCGGCCGCTGCGACTTCCCCGGCGCCGACGCCGCGACGCAGTACCGCTCGATCAAGCGCCTGTACGACCTGCCGGACGAAACCCGCGTATTCCTGTGCCACGACTACCCCGCTGCCGGAGTGCAACCCGTCGCGCAGAGCACGATCGGCGCGGAGAAAACCGGCAACACGCAGCTGCGCAGCGAAACCAGCGAAGCGGACTACGTCGCGTTCCGCCACAAGCGCGACGCCACGCTCGCGGCGCCTCGGCTGTTGTATCCTTCTTTGCAGGTAAATATTTGCGCGGGGCGGCTGCCGGCGGCGGATACTGGCGGCCGGACATTCTTGCGGTTGCCCGTGCAGGTTTGCGACTAGGTGGGCTTGCGCCGATTCAGGCACCTTTCTTGCTCGTCATTCTGGCGAAAGCCGGAATCCAGCGTTCCGCGCAGGTTGAAGTAGAGCTGGATCCCGGCTTTCGCCGGGATGACGAGCGAAAGAAGGCAAAGTGATCATGGGAAAAGGCGAGTCCGATTGCCAAGGCCAGGCTCGGCCAATGCCCACACATCAACCGACGTCGCTCGAAACCGACGACAAAAAAATTACACCAATCGGCCAATGCCGCAGCAACGAACGCGCTGTCCGTGCGCTGCTGGCAGCGCAACTAAGGTACTCGATCGGCGTGCACAGCTCGACGACGAAAGCGCTGATAGTGCTCTAAGACCGGCTCCGGCGCTTCGACCTGCGGATAGTGGCCGATGCCCGGAAGTTCGGCGATGTAGCCCGTGCCGACGAGTTCACGATAGCGTGCGACCATGTGCGCGCCGGAAACCGGATCGGCCGAGCCATTGATCAGTGCAAGCGGACAGCGGGCGTCGCACAACGCGTCGACCCAACGTTGCCGATGGCGGATGCGTTCGTCCATGTAGTGGATCAGTTCGTGAGCCAGCCGATGGCCGCCCTCGGCAGTCACGAGCGTCCAGAACGCGTCGAGTTCGTCTTGCGTCGGCGGATGGCCTGGACCGAAAAGTGCAGTCATGGAACGGTCGAAGCGCGGGCGATTGATGAGCTGGCTGACGAATGGTCCTAGCGGACTGCGCAGGAGCTTCTGGATCAGGCGCGGCCGATGCGTCTCCGGAAACAGGCCGCCGTTGAGGAAGCAAACCGTGTCGATCGTTCGAGTCGACCTGGCGTTGTCACGGGCCAGCAATTCCTGCGCGACCGTGTCGCCATAGTCATGCGCCAGAATGTGGTAGCGATCAATGCTGCTCCCGGCAAGGAGCGTCTCGAACACGTCGGCCTGCTCGCCGATCGAGTAGGCGTGATGACGCGGCTTGCTGCTGAATCCGAAGCCGAGCATGTCCGCTGCGAGCAGGCGGTAGTCCGCCGCCAGCGCCGGCCAGAGTTTCGCGAAGTCCCAGCTTGCGGTCGGAAATCCGTGGATAAGGAGCAGCGTCGGACGAATACGCTCGCCCGGAGCCGAATCCACGCAAAAGATGCGCTGCGATCCGAAGGCGACGAAATGCCCGGATTCACGCCACCGCTCGAGATCTGGCCGCATGCGCGGACCATCGCACGAATGCGAGGCGACGGGAAAGGACGGGTAGTCGACGCAGCCGAACGGGCGTTCGGCAGGAACGACGAAACGATTGGCGCAGGACTCTGCTAGCCGGCGCGGCGGCGCTTGAATTCGTCGATGCGGCCGTTCAGCGACTCGCTGAGTTCGCGGATTGCCTGAAAGCGTTCGCGCAGATTGGCGACGCGGATATGAGCGCGCTGCTGCGCCTGTTTCGCGCTTTCCGCATCGGCACGAACGATGTCGGCGCCGGTCACGTGATCGGCAACGGCCTTGTACAGGTCCTTCATCGAGGAAATCGCGCGCTTCGAGGGCTTCATCAGCATTCTCCAATATCCACGGCAAAGCTTTGCGCATCCATGGTTATTCGTCCGTGAAGAACGCCACCGTTTGCGCGTGATGGTGGATGCAGGGCGGTAATTTTGTGATGGCCACGTTAGGAAAGTGTGACGACCATGTGGAAACGCGCTCCACGTACAATTTGAGCCTGTCGTCCCTTGCCAATGCCAACCTGCCAAGTGCCCTACACGCCCATTCTCGCCACGCTCGGCTACGTCTTGTCGCCCGATCGCCGGCGCGTGCTGATGATCCACCGCAACGCGCGCCCGGGCGATCAGCACCTCGGCAAGTACAACGGCCTCGGCGGCAAGCTCGAAGCCGACGAGGACATCGTTGCCGGCATGCGGCGCGAGATTCATGAAGAGGCCGGCATCGACTGCGTCGAGCTGAACCTGCGCGGCACGATCAGCTGGCCGGGTTTCGGCAAGCATGGCGAAGACTGGTTCGGCTTCGTGTTCGTCGTCGCGCGTTTCAACGGCGAACCGTTCGAGCGCAATGCCGAAGGGACGCTCGAATGGATCGAACTGGAAAAGATTCTCGAGTTGCCGCTATGGGAGGGCGATCGTCACTTCCTGCCGCTGATCTTCGATGCTGATCCACGGCCATTCCATGGCGTCATGCCTTATCGCGACGGGCGCATGGTGAGTTGGTCGTTCAGCCGGATCTAGCGTCGCCTGCGGCGACGACTGACAGGAACTGCGCGGAGTTTCGTCAGGGCTTCGGGTGTTGGCGGAAAAAATCCCAGATCACGAGCGAGGCGTCGAGCTCCGGGCAGACTGCACCGACAATCGCCTTCGGCAGATATTGGGCGCCGCCGGGCCAAGTGTGGCCGCCGTCGGCAAGGCTAATCAACGTCACCGCACTGCCTTCCCGGCCGCCGTTCCACGTCTGCCAGTGCTCGCTGCAGTCGCCGGCTTTCTTCGCCGCGACGTTGCGCACGTGCGGTTCGCCATGAAGATCATCGGCATCGAGCCACAGGTGCAGCGCGCGCTCGGTCGAGACGATGCTGCCGTGCGTCTTTCCGACTGCCCCGCCGTCATAGGGCACGAGCGGATCTTCGCGGCCATTGATGATCAGTACCGATACCGGCGAAGCCGGATGGAAACCCGCAGCGACTTCTGTAGCGATGCCGCCGGCAACCGGTGCGATCGCGGCGAGGCGCTCGCTGAGCTTCGACGCGAGGTAGTTCGAAAAGATCGCGCCGTTCGAAATGCCGGTCGCGTAAATGCGATGCGCATCGAGTGCATGCAGCCTGGCGGCATCGTCGATCAGCGCGGACATGAATGCGACATCGTCCGCCTCGTCGGCGACCATGCCGGTCGGCATCGTGCGGCCGTCGCGCCAATGGCGGCGCAAGCCATCGGGGTAGGCGACGAGAAAGCCTTCGCGGTCGGCGAGTTGTGAAAAACCCGACAAGGCCGCCATCGATTTTCCCTGCCCGAGTCCGCCGTGCAGCGCGATGACCAGCGCCGCCGGTTTGCCTTCGCGGGCGCTCGCCGGAACGTACAGCGCGTAGGTTCGCGCCTGGCCATGGACGTCTATACGGCGGCTGATGCTCCCGGCGTGCGCCGCCGTGCACGTCACCAGCGAGGAAATCACTGCAAGCCGCATCCATAGCGACATCTGCGTCTCCGGCATTTCTCGAGACTGATAACGCGGCCGACACGCGTTGCGTTGACCGGCGCTAGGGAAGTTGCTGGCGAAACTGGACCACAGCCGGATCAGGCCCGGGGTAGAAGCGCGCGCCTCCGCAATGCCGACCTACGCCTGCTTCATGTACGCCGGCGCGCCGCCGGCGAGGAAGTCCTCGCGCACCGGTGCGAAGAAATCGACGATCTCGGTCTCTTCCGGAAAGAATGCCTCGTGCTCGACGCCGCCGGGAATGACTGCGATGTCGCCGGCGACCATGCTGCGCTTTTCGTCGCCGATGCGCAGATCCATGCGGCCCTTGATCATCCACGAGATCTGCTCATGCGGATGCTTGTGGGCCGCCGCGTGCCCGCCAGCCTCGAAGTGCCACCACACCATCATGCCCTGCTGGCCCGACATCACCTTGCGGCTGATCTTGTCGGTGATGCGCTCCTCGGGAATCGACGCTAGCGTGCCGTGACCGACAATGACGGGCATCTGGCTATCCTCCAATCACGAACTTGACCAAGCACTAGGATAGCGAGACCGGGGACGCTTTGCCGCGCTGATTTTTCGTCGTTCGCCGAGGAGAGGTCGGGGCGGCGCCTCGCGCCGGCTCAACCGAGGCGTTTTGCCGCAGCGACAACCTCGTCGACGGTGAAACCGAAGTACTTGAACAGCGCCTCGGCCGGCGCCGACGCACCGAAGCGGTCGATGCCGATCACGGCGCCATCGAGGCCGACGTACTTGCGCCAGTAGTCGGCGACACCGGCTTCGATCACGATGCGCTTGCGGCACGAAGCAGGCAGCACGCCGTCGCGGTACGCCTGCGGCTGGCGATCGAACAGGTTCGTGCACGGCATCGACACGACGCGCGCGGCAATTCCGTCCTTTTCGAGCGCGGTCTTCGCCTCCATCGCCAGGCCGACTTCCGAACCGGTGGCGATCAGGATGACATCGAACTTTCCGTTCGCCGGCTCGCTGAGCACGTAGCCGCCGAATTCGATCAGCGCGAGCTGCGCGTCGCTGCGCCCCTGATGCGCGAGGTTCTGGCGCGAGAAGACCAGACAGGACGGGCCATCCTTGCGTTCGATCGCGGCTTTCCATGCCACCGCGCTCTCGACCGCATCGCATGGGCGCCAGACGTGATTGTTCGGAATCATCCGCAGGCTCGCCAGATGCTCGATCGGCTGGTGCGTCGGGCCGTCCTCGCCGAGGCCGATCGAGTCATGCGTGTAGACGTGGATCGCGTGCGCCGGAATCAATGCCGACATGCGCACGGCGTTGCGCGCATAGTCCGAGAACACCAGGAACGTCGCGTCGTACGGAATGAAACCGCCGTGCAGCGCCAGGCCGTTGCTGATCGCGGTCATGCCGAATTCGCGCACGCCGTAGTACACGTAGTTGGCCGCTGCGTCGGACGTGTTGACGTCCTTCGATCCTTTCCAGATCGTCAGGTTCGAACCGGCCAGGTCGGCCGAGCCGCCGATCAGTTCGGGCAACTTGGGGCCGAACGCATCGAGCGCCATCTGCGACGCTTTGCGCGACGCGACGACGGGACCGTCGGCTTGCAGTTTGCGCACATACGCACTCGCGTGATCGAGCCAATCGGCTGGCAGCTCGCCGGCGATGCGCCGGGCAAACTCCGCGGCCATTGCGGGATGTTCAGTTTCATACTTCGCGAACAGGGCATTCCACTGGGCTTCGCGCTTGGCGCCCTTGTCTCGCGCATCCCACCCGGCGTAAATCGGCGCCGGGACTTCGAACGGCGGATAATTCCAGCCGAGCTGGGCGCGAGCTGCCGCGACTTCGTCCTTGCCGAGCGCGGCGCCGTGACAGGATTCCTTGCCCTGCTTGTTCGGCGCGCCGAAGCCGATGATGGTCTTGCAGCAGATCAGCGTCGGCTTGTCCGGATCGATCGCCGCGGAAACCAGCGCGGCCTTGATCGCCTCGGAATTGTGGCCGTCGACGTCGCGCAGCACTTCCCAGCCGTACGCTTCGAAACGCCTGGCCGTGTCATCGGTGAACCAGCCGTGCACCTCGCCGTCGATAGAAATGCCGTTGTCATCGTAGATCGCAACGAGCTTGCCGAGCTTGAGCGTGCCGGCCAGCGAGGCGACCTCGTGCGAGATGCCTTCCATCAGGCAGCCATCGCCGAGGAAGACGTACGTGTAGTGATCGACGATGTTCAGATCGGGACGATTGAAGCGGACAGCGAGCACCTTCTCGGCAAGCGCCATCCCGACGGCGTTCGCGAGACCCTGGCCCAGTGGTCCGGTCGTCGTCTCGATGCCAGGGAACTCGCTTGCCTCGGGGTGGCCGGCGGTTTTCGAGTGCAGCTGGCGGAAGCGCTTGATCTCGTCGATCGGAAAGTCGTAGCCGGTCAGGTGCAATAGCGAATACAGCAGCATCGACCCGTGCCCGTTCGACAGCATGAAGCGATCGCGATTGCTCCATTTCGGATTCGCCGGGTTGTGGCTGAGAAAATCGTTCCACAGCACTTCGGCGATGTCGGCCATGCCCATCGGCATGCCGGGATGTCCTGATTTCGCGGCTTCGACCGCGTCCATCGACAGGGCGCGGATCGCGTTAGCCAATTCGCGACGGGAAACCGGGCTCGGGTTCGTCATAAAAGCATTCTCGGGAGCAGTAGAGAGCCGCCAGCGCTGGTGCCGCGGCGCCGGGCATTGTCGCCGAATCACCGCACCTTGTCGCGTCCGGCTGCGCATCCGGCAATCAAGGAATCGCGCCTGGCAGCCGCGGCTGTGCGCCTTGGCGCGGTTTGCGGCCGCATCGCCGAAGCGACTAACGTAATGGACTCAGGGGAGCACCACTTGGAGGGATTCTTATGACGTCACGCCTGTTTTTGCTTCGGTCATTGCATCACTGGCGGTCTTCGCCGCACTGACCGCCAGTACGCCGGTCGCAGCACAGTCCGATCCGGTCGTCGGTTCGAGCAACGTCGCCACCGACGACCCAGCGATCCCGCCACCTCGACGCCCTACACGGTCACGCTGTTCGAGAACCAGCAGTTCGCCGATTTCAATTCCAAGCCGTTCGATTTCGAACCGCCGGCGCAGTGTCCGGGACCTTGGCAGAAGGTTGTGCTCAGCGCGGACTATTCCGTCACGATGGGCCGCCAGTTCGATCGCACTGCGCAGATCTGGCTCGGCGGCGCGATCATCTATTTCGGCACGACGCAGGAACCTCAGGCGACGGTCGCGCCGTCGTGGCACATTGAACGCGACCTCACCGATTACAGCGCGCTGTTCGCCGATGCGCACAACGGTCAGGCCACGCTCGGCAACTTCGTCGGCACCTCCGACGGCGTCGACTACACCGGAATCATCTACGGCACGGCCACACTGTCGTTTTATCCCGGCGTGCCGACCGTCAGCGACCACCCGCGCCGGCCCGACGTACTGCTGCCGCTGTCCGCGAGCGCGGATGGCAGCACGGCTGACCTTTCCTCGTCGGACCAGCAGCTTGCGGTGACCTTCGACTCGCTGCCGACGAACATCGAACGAGTCTTTCTCGATGTATACGCGCAGAGCCAGGCCAGCGATGAATTCCGGTACACCTGCGTGCCGGACGATCTTTCGGGTGCGCTGTTCAGTTGCGGCGGCACCGCTTTCCGCGAAGGCGAAGTGTTCGTCGACGACCAGCCGGCTGGCGTTGCACCGATTTATCCGTGGGTCTACACCGGCGGAATCGATCCGTTCCTGTGGCGGCCGATTCCAGGCGTGCAGACGCGACGGCAGCGGTTGCCGGGCGGCAACAATCGATTGTATTGGTGGGATGGTTTCCACAATTTCGGATCGTCTGTAGCCGGCGACACCGTGCAACTGCTGCCTTAGCGGCGCGGCGGTGACAACCCTGCGGACACCACTGTCCGCAGGGTCAGCTGCCCTGGGCGGAACGCTTGAATGTAACGACGAGCACGTCGCGGTGCGCGGGCTTCGTCGCATCGATCGCTTCGACTGCGGTCACGCCATGGAATACGCGCGCATCGTCGACGAGTGCGGCATCGAACGGATCGGCGAGCGTAAAGCTGCCGAGCAGGTCCCCATCGCGCGCGTGGATCGTCGTCGTGCCCTGCGCAATGTTCGTGCGCCGGATCATCAGGACGAGCACGTAGTCGACGCCGTCACGGTGCACGCCCTCCGGCGTCGGCTGGCCGGGTTCGCCAGCGCGTGCCTCGATGCGGAACTGATGCACTTCGACGCGCCAAGCATCCACGTCCGGCATCATCCCGCCGAACAGGCGATGGCAGAAGCGCAGCACCGTGCTTATGCTCGCGCTGTTGCCGATGGCCGGCTCGATCGGCTCGAACCAGCGTTCGATGTCGCCCTGCAGCCGGTTGTAGTCGCGGCTCTGGAAATGCGGCTGGTGCGCGGCGCGAACGATGCTGCCGCCCTGGCCCTGACTGCCGGCTGCGGTGTAGACCGCGTGCCGACGCCGACGATAGCGGCCATGCGCGACGAGATACGTGTCGGGCGCGAGATTGTTCCAGCTATCGGCAAACGCCGGCCAATCATCGAGCGCGCCGGTAAGCTGCAAACAATTGCGCATCGATGAAGCTGGAGCGAGCGCAAATCCTTCGCGCTCGAGATCGTCGTGCAGCTTCGGCAGATACTCGGGAGCGGCAATGGTCACGTGCCCAGCGTAACAAAGCGTTTGGTTTGTTCCAGAGCCAACCGGGGGATATTTTTTCGTACCACTGGGCGAGAGCGGAAGTGGACATCAGGCGGCCGTTGCAAGCAGCCTTGCCGGAGAGCAGAAGCCGGTCGCGGCAAGCAGGAGTCCGTGGAGTCTCGGCCGGTTTGGCAGTGCGGTATGTGTTTGGAGAGCAGAGCGATAGAGCAGAGCGGCAAGCAGCCTTTAGCGTGGCCGGGCACTCATCGCCGCAGCCGATGCGATAACTGGCGAGCCGTGCTCGGGCAGATCACCACCCGAACCCCATAAAGTAAAAGGCCGCCCCGTTTGGGGGCGGCCTTTTTTTTAAGGCCCCTGGCAGTGACCTACTCTCGCATGGCTTAAGCCACACTACCATCGGCGCGGGCGCGTTTCACTGCCGAGTTCGGGATGGGATCGGGTGGGACCACGCTGCTGTATCCGCCAGGGAAGCGGTGCTGCAAGTCGCATTG
>DASSGP010000377.1:0-9771 GCA_035693405.1 Rudaea sp.
GGAATCGGAGCCGGCGATCGCCAGGACACAGCGCTTGCGCCGACTCCTCGCGGAAGGTAGCGGCGAATCAGGCGAGCGGGGTTGTTTCTTTTTCACAACACCCGCAATCGGGAAGTGGCACGGAGTCGAGTCTGATTTTCAGCGGAGATCCTTGCAGGCACTGGGTTTCGGCGGCTGCCTATTTGCTTGACGGCCTGTTGCTTTTTTGCCAACATCGCCCTGCAGCATCCTACCCACCTTTCGCATTTGGGGCTATGCGTCGGCAAACAGCATTCGCGAACAAGTTGTTCACGGCCATAGCGCTGGGCTTGGCAGTTGCACCGTCTGCATATGCGGTGGACAGCGCCGCGCCGGGTCGTGCGACTACCACGGCGCTCACGGATCTGGCTGTCTCTACAAGCCTGATCGATGCCTGGCGCGATTATGCATTGGCAAGCCTGAAGCCGGAATTCTCCTGGGCGAGCGACGGCGACCAGCCGATCCGCGCGCCTTCGCTGTTCGATCGTGGCCGTGTGCGCGTTACGGCGCCAGCGTCACACTTCCATGGCAGCGCCGTCGATTCAAGTCCGTTCCATGTGGCGATGATATCGAGCAAGCTATCGGATACGCCGCTGTATTCGCCGAGCAATTCCGCCAGCGTGCTGCAGAGTTCGGCGCCCGGGCTGCAGCGCTACATCATCGCGCCCTCGGTCACCCAGTATCTCGGTAATTACGGCGCGGTAAGCGTTTCTGCGATCTTTGCCTACCAGCACCTGGCCGACATCGGCTGGACGCCGGCGAATATCACCACGGATTTTCCGTCGGGAACGCCACAGGCGCTGCGCTCAACCGATTCGTCTTCTGGCGCGGGACTTCGCGTCGACTACAGCACTGCTCTGACGGATCGCGTGAGCTGGCTGGCCGGCGCGCAATCGCGCGTGAACATGGATTCTTTCGCGAGCTATCGCGGCATTTACGCCGAACCTGGCACGTTCGACATACCCGCCAGCGCCAACCTGGGACTCGGCTTGGCCGTCACCCCGCAAATGCAGTTGACCGTCGGCGTCGAGCGCATCATGTACAGCCAGGTCGCGCCGTTCACGAGTTCGGCGCTGCCGTCGCGCTTCCTCGCGCTGCTCAGCAGCAGCGCCAGCCCGGTGTTTGCCTGGCAGGACCTCGATGTCTATTCGATCGGCGGCTCGTGGCACGATCCTCAGTTCGGCGACCTGAGCATTCGCTACAGCACGCGCGAACAGCCGTTGCCGACATCGCCGCTGCTGCAGCAGGCGCTGCCGGAGATCTCGCCGCGCAATGTCGAAGTCGGTTATGCGCATGGACTCGGCCAGAATTCGACCCTGCGCCTGATGGCCGCCTACGTACCGAACGAATACATTCCCGGCATTCCCCAGAGCTACAGCCTCGCCAAGGGCGGCAATCAGTTCGAATGGGGAGCGCTCTGGATCACCAACTTCTGAAGCACCAGTTTTCCGACACTCGCAGCTTTCAGGGCTAGCGCATGTTTTTAGGGAGCCAATAAGGCTCCCTTTTTTTATGGCCATGGATGGCCGGTATGCCGGAAATGCAGGAGCATTTTCCGGCGGGTGCATAGATTTCCGGCATCCCAAAAAACGAAAGTACGCCGGAAATGCAGGAGCAATTTCCGGCGGGTGCATCAATCACCTGCATCCCGAAAAACGAAAGTATGCCGGAAATGCAGGAGCATTTTCCGGCGGGTGCATCGATGTCCTGCATACCGAAAAACGAAGCCTGCTGCACCGGACCAAAATGGACCCTGTCAGCGGTGCGCCAATGAGCAACACCATCCCCACCCAACCCTCCCCTTGAAGGGGAAGGCTTTGAGGCGCTTTCGCTGGAACGACGTCATCCCGCGGATCCCTCTCGGGAGAAACTGCTCTACAGCATCTCCGAAGCATAATCAGCCAACCGCGAGCGCTCGCCGCGACGCAGTGTGACGTGCGCCGAATGCTGCCACGCGGCGAAGCGATCCACCGCATAAGTCAGGCCCGACGTCGTTTCGGTCAGGTATGGCGTGTCGATCTGCTCGACGTTGCCCAGGCAGATCATCTTGCTGCCGGGGCCGGCGCGCGTCAGCAGCGTCTTCATCTGCTTCGGCGTCAGGTTCTGCGCTTCGTCGACGATCACGAAGCGGTTGAGGAACGTGCGCCCGCGCATGAAGTTCAGCGAGCGGATCTTGATGCGCGAGGCGAGCAGGTCGTTGGTCGCCGCGCGGCCCCACGCACCACCTTCCTGCGGCGTGGCCAGCACTTCGAGATTGTCGGTCAGCGCGCCCATCCACGGCGTCATCTTTTCCTCCTCGGTGCCGGGCAGGAAGCCGATGTCCTCGCCGACCGATACGGTCGCTCGCGTCATGATGATTTCGCGGTAGCGCTGCTGATCCATCGTCTGGGCCAGGCCCGCGGCCAGCGCGAGCAGGGTCTTGCCGGTACCGGCGGTGCCGAGCAGGGTGACGAAGTCAACGTCAGGGTCCATCAGTGCGTTAAGGGCGAAATTCTGTTCGCGATTACGTGCCGTGATGCCCCAGACGTTGTGCGAGCCGCCGCGATAATCGTCGACTATCTGCAGGGTCGCGACGCCTTCGCGCACGCGCAGCACGCGCAGTTCGATCTCGTTGTCGCCTGGCAGGTACAAGAACTGGTGCGGATGCCAGTCCTCGTCCTTGCGCGGCTTGACCTCGTAGAACGTGTGGCCGCGCTCGGACCACGAGCGCACCTCGGTGTGGCGCTCCCAGAAGTCGCCCGGAAGTTCGCTGTGACCGGCATACAGCAGGCTGAAATCGTCGAGAGCGCGATCGTTTTCGTAATCTTCGGCAGTGATGCCGAAGATCGACGCCTTGATGCGCAGGTTGATGTCCTTGGACACGAGCACGACCGGCACGTCCTGGTGCTGTTCGCGCAGCGCAACGACGGAAGCGAGTATCAGATTGTCCGGGATCTGGCGTTTCTTCCCCGCGGCCGCCGGTTCGGCCTGTTGCGTCTGGAAGTAGAGGCGGCCGACCTGGGCGCCGCGGTCGAGCTGCAACCCCTGGGGCAGGCGCAGGTCGAGCCCCTGTTCGATGCGCCGGCCATCGACGTTCTCGATCAGTTCGTTGATGAAGCGGCTCACCTGGCGCGCGTTGCGCGACACTTCAGACGTGCCCTTCTTCGCCGCGTCGAGTTCTTCCAGTACGGTCATCGGCAGGAATACGTCGTGTTCCTCGAAGCGGAACAAGGCCGTCGGATCATGCATGAGCACGTTCGTGTCGAGTACGTAGATGCGCTTGCCTCGGGTCATGCGATGGTCACCGTGTGGGAAATGGCGGATGGAAGGACCGCACCGTCTGGTGCGGCAGGAGGCATGACTTGAATTTACGGGTCACTCGGCTTTGATTTCTTCGAGCACTTCGGCAACGTGTCCGGGGACTTTGACGTTGCGCCATTCGCGGCGCAGGCGGCCGTCGGGCCCGATCAGGAACGTGCTGCGGACGACGCCGAGATAGCGCCGGCCGTAAAGGACTTTTTCGTGGATCACATCGAACGCTTTGCACCACGACTCATCGGTATCGGCGATCAGGTCGAACGGCAGTTCGTGCTTGGCAACGAAGCCGTCGTGCGATTTCACCGAATCGCGCGACACGCCGATCACGACCGCGCCGAGCTTGGCGAACGCGCGTTGCTGGTCGCGGAAGTCCTGTGCCTCGCGCGTGCAGCCGGTGGTGTTGTCCTTCGGGTAAAAATATACAACCACGTATTTGCCGGCGGCCGCATATTCGGCAAGCTTGATCGTCTTGCCGCCGTTCGTCTCGCCGCTCAGATTTGGGACTTTGTTGCCGATCTTCAACATTGTCATCCTGCCTGCAACGAGGGAAGGCAAAAGAACGAACCACGAAGAACACGAAGAACACGAAGGAAAAGCAATTTCCGATCTGTTTCGCCAAGGCTGTCATGCACGTTCATGGCCGCGGATTGTGCAGACACTTTGCACAGCTTCATCTTCGTGTCCTTCGTGGTTCAGTCTCTTGATCTTGAACGTTCAATATTTCATCGGATCCATGATCGCATCGAGGTTCAATCCATCGCAGAACTCGAGAAAATCGTCGCGCAACGCCGCGATGTGCGTGTTCGCCGGAATGCCGACGGTGATCTGCGCCGAAAACATGTCGGCGCCGGTCTGCATGGCGCGATAGCGCGTCGACTGCAACTGTTCGATGCTGATGTTGTGGTGCAGGAAGAACTCGGCGAGCTGGTAGAGAATGCCCGGCTTGTCGGCGGCTATGACCTCGACCACATACGGCAGAAGATTGGTCTGTGCCGGCTTGGGCCCGGTGCGGTAGTGGACGAGACGGATTTGTTCCTCGCGCTCGAGCCGCGCCAGTGCCGATTCGAGCTTCGCGATCGCATCCCATGGCCCCTGCGCCAGCGCGAGCACCGACACGTCGCGTCCCAAGGTGGCTACCCGGGTTTCGGTCAGGTTGCAGCCGCAATCCGTGATGCGTTTGGTGATGGCGACGAGCGGCGAGTGGGTCTGCGGCGCAAACGCATTGATCAGCAGGAAATTCTCGTTCGTGGCGGGTCGGGGCGGGGAATCGGTCAACGCGGGCCATCCTCGGCTGGGGCGCGGCCAGAATACTTGTGGCACCGCGAAGCCGCAAGCTCAGGACTTGCGCAATGCGCGGCGCCAGCGGGGGGCGCGCGGATGGACTTGGCTCGCGCATACCCGTAACATCGTAGGGTTAGCCCTTAGCGTGCCATCAGACTTGAAGAAACTCAGCGGCAGTATTTGCGCTCTGGCGACGCCGTTTCGCGCGGAAGCGCTCGATCTGGATGCGTTCGGCCGGCTCATCGATCGGCAGCTGGCCGGCGGTACGCAGGCGTTGGTCGTTGCCGGTTCCACCGGCGAGGCGCATGCGCTCGATGCCGGCGAATTCGAACAGCTGCTGGCGTTCGCCGTCGGTCGCGTCGGCGGCCGGGTGCCGGTGCTTGCCGGAACCGGCACCGCGAACACGCGCAAGACGATTGCCGCGACGCGGCGCGCGCAAGCCTGCGGCGCCACCGCCGCGCTGGTCGTCACGCCGTACTACGTGCGTCCGACCCAGGACGGACTTGTGCGCCACTTCAGCGAAGTCGCCGATCACGGCGGCTTGCCCGTCGTGCTTTACAACGTTCCGTCGCGCACCGGATGCGACATGCTGCCGGCGACCGTCGGCCGGCTAGCGCATCATGGCGGCATTGTCGGCCTCAAGGAAGCGCGCAGCGACGCCGAGCGGATCAGCGCGGTGATTGCGCTGCAAAATCCACAATTCAGCATTTTGAGCGGCGACGATGCGACCTGCACGGGCGCCATGCTGGCTGGCGCGGACGGTGTGATTTCGGTTGCGGCCAACGTGGCTCCGGAGGCGTTTCGCGCACTCTGCGATGCGGCCCGCGCGGGCGATGCGGAAACGGCGCGTCGCGTCGACGGTTCGCTGGCTGCGCTCTATGAACTGCTCGGCGTCGAACCGAATCCGATTCCGCTCAAGTGGTGCTTGCACCGCCAGGGCTTCGGCGAACCCGACCTGCGCGCGCCGCTGCTGCCGCTTTCGCCGGCGCATCGCGAGCGCGCCGACCGAGTCGTTGCGTCGCTGCCCGGCACGGTTCAGGTGCGGCACAGCGATGCCGCGTAAGCTGCCAACCCATTTCGTTTTCGTCCCAGGATCCCATCCGTGAAGCGCACCCCGATTTTCCTGAGCACCGCGGTTATCTTCGCTGCCATGGCCGGCTTGTCCGGCTGCAGCTGGTTCCACCACAAATCCGACGTCTATTCGTCCGCCGTCGAGTCGCGCCCGCTCGAGGTTCCTCCGGATCTGGACTCGCCGCCGAATGCGAACGAACTTCTCGTGCCGCAGGCGGGTTCGGCTACGGCATCAGGCGTGGCCGCCGCGAACGCAGCGCCCGCGTCGCCGGCAGCGCCAACTCTCGCCGCCAACCAGCTGCTCGTCGCCGACAACGCCGCGGACACCTGGACCAAGGTCGGCCCGGCGATCGAGAGTGCCAAAATCGGCATGCTCAGTTCACGCGACGAGAACCAGCGCAGTTTCATCCTCGATTTCAACGCACCGATACCCAAGCCGTCGGCCGAATCGCATTGGTATACCGCGGTGTTCAATCACCTCGGATTCGGCGAAGGCGATCCGGTCAAAGCGCATCTGCTGGTCAGGGTGATCGACGACGGCGCTGCTTCGAAAGTCGTCGTAGCGGGCAATGGCGGTGACAAGTCGGCCGCGGCCGCATCCTTGCGCGTGATCCAGATCCTGCACGACAAGATTCCGGGTTCGACATTCCCGCCTGCCAGTACGCCGCCGCCGGCCGTTGCCGGCGCAGCGCCGGCAGGCGCGCCGATTGCGGCCAGCGCGCCGCCATCCGCCGCGCCACCGCCACCGCCATCGGCTCCTGCCAACGAACTGCGGGTGGCCGACAGTGTGAAGGGCACCTGGATCAAGGCAGGCGCGGCGCTCGAGCGCAACAAGCTCGGCACGATCAGCGCGCGCGACGACAATGCGTACACTTATGCTTTCGACTTCGACTCCTCGTTGCCGAAGCCCGAGTCCGAGAAGCATTGGTACAACCACCTGGGGATTGGTGGAGGCGATACGGTCAAGACACGCCTTTCCATCAGCGTGCTCGACGACGGTGGCGGTTCCTCGCGCATCCTCGTCGCCGGCAGTCCTGGCGACAAGGCCGGCGCGGCGGCGTCAGCGAGCGTCATAGAGTCGCTGCATGACAAAATCGCAGGTGCTTCACTAGTCGCCACGACTGCGCCGGCTGTCGCGAGCCCAGCGCCATCGGCACCCGTCAGCGCGCCACCGCCTGCCGCGCCGCCGGTCATGGCAAGCGCGCCGCCGCCGGCGGCCGTGTCCAGCTCGCCGCCGCCGATCGCCGGCGTCAGCACCGGCAGCACCGATCTGCACGTGGCCGATACCGTCCCGAACACCTGGACGCGCGTCGGCCTTGCGCTCGAGCGCGCCCAACTCGGCGCCCTCAGCGGCCGCGATGAAAATGCGCACACGTATACCCTGGATTTCAGCGCCACGCTCGCAACGAACGCCGAGGGCGAACACCACTGGTACACGCGCGTGCTGCACCCATTCGGCGGCGACGATACCAAGACCGAACAGATCACGCGCAGGCTGACGGTGCGGGTCGCCGAGGATGCCGGTGGCGCACGCGTCGACGTGCAGGGCGACGGCACCGACAAGCAAACGATGGACGCTGCCCGACACGTTGCCAAGGTATTGCGCGAGCGTCTCACCTGATTTCCGGCGCCGGGCGCGGCGTTGCCGCGACCAATGGCGCAACGCTACCGAGGGTGGGCTGGGGCTAGCGCTCCAGCAGCTTGAGCTTGTCCGGCTTGCCGTCCCAGTCCTTGGCGTCGCCCGGTGCATCCTTGCGCACGGTCAGCACGGGCCAGTCTTTGGAAAGATCGGCATTGAGCGCGATGAAATGCTCCTGACCGGCCGGCACGTCGTCCTCGGGGAAGATCGCGTTGGCCGGGCACTCGGGCTCGCACAGCGTGCAGTCGATACACTCTTCGGGGTCGATGACGAGGAAGTTGGGCCCCTCATGAAAGCAGTCGACCGGGCAGACTTCCACGCAATCGGTGTACTTGCACTTGATGCAGTTTTCGGTGACGACAAAAGGCATGGCTGTATCGATTCCGCGTGCGAAGATCCCGGCTGATCGTGCGGCCACGGATGACCGCTTCGTGATGCGCGCCGCCAGGGACGGCGGCAAAACATATAATGGCGCTCCCTACGAGGTTCGAACTCGTGTTCCCGCCTTGAGAGGGCGGTGTCCTAGACCACTAGACGAAGGGAGCGCAACAGGGTGAATGAGCGTGCATAAGTATAGCGGTTTCGTGGCCTGGAACAAACGCGGCGTGGATCGAAAGATGCCGTGGGCGCGCCCGAACGAGTCGCGGCGATGACCGATCACGCCGGGCCGCCGATCGCCGCAATGCCCGCGCTGCAGCTGCGCGTCATAGCGCGCGACCAGCACAACGTGTCGCGCAAGAATATTTCCAACGGCGCGTTGCGCGTGCTCTATCGGCTCAACGAAGCCGGTTTCCGCGCCTGCCTGGTCGGCGGCGCCGTGCGCGACCTCCTGCTCGGCGGCCACCCGAAGGACTTCGACGTCGCCACCAGCGCCACGCCGGAGGAAGTCAAGCGCCTGTTCCGCAATTGCCGGCTGATCGGCCGGCGCTTCCGTCTGGCCCATGTGGTCTTCGGCCAGGAGATCGTGGAGGTCGCGACGTTCCGCGGCAGCGTCGACGACGGCAGTGGCGATCGGCATGTCGTCGACGGCCGCATCGTGCGCGACAATGTATACGGCACGATCGAGGAAGATGCGGTGCGCCGCGACTTCACGGTCAACGCCCTGTACTACGACATCGCCGATTTCAGCGTGCGCGACTACGTCGGCGGCTACGAAGACCTGCTGCGGCACGAGCTGCGGCTGATCGGCGATCCGGTGCAGCGCTACCGCGAGGATCCAGTGCGCATGCTGCGCGCCGTGCGCCTGGCGGCCAAGCTCGATTTCCGCATCGCCGACGACGCGCGCGCGCCGTTCGACGACCTCGGCGAACTGTTGCTGCATGCGCCGCCGGCGCGGCTTTTCGACGAGTCGCTCAAGATGCTGTTCGCAGGCCACGGGCTCAAGAGCTTCCGCGCGCTCGAGGCGTCCGGCCTGCTCGGCGATGTGTTTCCGTTGACCGCGCGTGCGCTGAAGTTCCGCGGCGGCGAAGGCTTCCGCGCGATGCTCGAGAATGGCCTGGCCGGAACCGATCGGCGCATCGCCGAAGGCAAGCCGGTGACTCCGGCGTTCCTGTTCGCCACCTTGCTGTGGGGCGCCGTGCGTGCGCAGGTCGAGCGCGAGATCGCCAAGGGCAGCGACCCGACAGCGGCCTGGCTGCGCGTCAGCCACCACGTGATCAACGAGCAGGCCAAGCACGTCGCCATCCCGCGCCGGTTCGGCGTGATGATGCAGGAGATCTGGGTGCTGCAGCCGCGCTTCGAGCAACGCACGAAGAAGCGCGTGCATCGCATGCTGACGCATCCGCGGTTTCGCGCAGCGTACGATTTCCTGCTGTTGCGAGCGGCCGAGAGTCCGGAAACAGCGGAACTTGGGGAATGGTGGACACAGGCCCAAGGCGCATCTTCGGTCGAATTCGGCGCGCAGATACCGCACGCGGACGACGCCGAATCCGAATCCGCCGAGAGTGACGCGAAGGAACCCGGCCGGCGCCGGCGCAGGCGTGGCAAGCCGCCAGGCCCGACCGCAGCTGCCGAGTGATGCTGCCCGGCCCCATCATTTCAGATCGCTGATGCCGGCCGCTTTTCCGACCGCTTACGTTGGCGTAGGCAGCAATCTTGCGAATCCGCGCGCGCAGGTCGAGCGCGCGCTGCAGTGCTTTGCACGCATGCCGCAATCGCGGCTGGTGCGGTGCTCGCGTCTGTATCGCAGCGCACCCTGGGGCAAGCTCGACCAGCCCGAATTCGTCAACGCGGCCGCCGCGATCGAAACCGGGCTGTCGCCGCAGGCTTTGATGCAGGCGCTGCTCGCAATCGAGCGCGACGCCGGGCGCGATCGCAGCGGCGAACGCTGGGGCCCGCGCATTCTCGACCTCGACCTGCTGCTGTACGGCGCTCTGACACTCGCAGAGCCGGGTCTGCAGTTGCCGCACCCGCATCTGCATGAACGCGCGTTCGTGCTGCTGCCGCTGGCGGAAATCGCACCGCAT
>DASSGP010000378.1:0-3034 GCA_035693405.1 Rudaea sp.
TCTTCCATCTCGAACGTCGCCAGGATCGTCTCGAGCAGCACGGTCGCCTTGATCGTCCCTTGCGGGATGCCGAGTTCGTTCTGGGCCATCACGAAGATGTCGTTCCACAGCCGCGCCTCGCGATGGTTTTCGAGCTTCGGCAGGTAGTAGAACGGTCCGGCACCGCGCGCGATTTGTTCCTTGGCGTTGTGGAAGAACACCAGGGCGAAATCGAAGATGCCGCCGGAGACGCGCTGGCCGTCGACCGTGACGTGCTTTTCGTCGAGATGCCAGCCGCGCGGACGGATCTGCAAGGTCGCGATCTTGTCGTTGAGTTTGTATACTTTTCCGGCTTCGTTGGTGAACCTGATCGTGCCGCGGATCGCGTCGAACAGGTTCACCTGGCCCTGGATCTGGTTGAGCCAGTTCGGGCTGTTCGAATCCTCGAAATCGGTCATGTACGAATCCGCACCGGAGTTGAACGCGTTGATGATCATCTTGCGCTCGACCGGCCCGGTGATCTCGACGCGGCGGCATTCGAGTGCCTTGGGCAGCGGCGCGATCTTCCAGTCGCCGTCGCGGACCGCCTTCGTTTCGGGCAGGAAATCCGGCATCTGGCCCGAGTCGATGCGCGCCTGATGTTCGGCCCGCGCCTTGAGCAGTTCCTGGCGGCGCGCGTCGAAGGCGCGGTGCAGCTTCGCCACGAACGCCAGGGCATCGGCAGTCAGGATTTCGTCGAAACGCGGATGCATCGGCGCGTTGATCGCGACGCCGGGCGGCAGGGTAGAGTTCATCGGAAGCTCCTGGATGCTGGCGGAGGCGGGCCGCGGAAAGGTCGTCGAGCCCATTGCGGAAGTATAGGGGCGGGTTCGCGGATTTCCACGCAGACAATGGTCGCGGTCAGGCCGGGCAATCGCGCCGCGCGTCGATGCGGATTCATCGCCGCGCAACATGCGTGCGACAATACTCCGCGCTTGAACGTCTTCGTCCGGGACAGGATGGAGTCCGCGCGATGGCGCGCGTACCGGGTGTCTGAAAACAGGAGGATCCGCCCATGTTTGCCCGCAGGCATCTGCTCGTTGCAGCCATCACCCTATTGACGCTGCTCTCGCTCTCCGGCTGCGCCGCGCCACGCAAGTGCGAGGCCAACGGCTGCGCGGACGACAAGGCGATCACGGCCAAGATCGAAGCGGCGCTGTACGCGAACAAGGCGATCGCAACCTGGGACATCCAGGTGCAGACGATCAATCACACGGTCTATCTGTACGGTCTCGTCGACACGAATGTGCAACGCAGCTTCATCGAAGAAACCGCGCACAAGACCGAAGGCGTCGAAAAGGTGGTCAATTCGATATCGATCCGGGGAAGGTTCTAGGGGACTGGAACGTTTGACTCCGGAGAAGTTTGCGAGTCTCTGCCACGATTTGCCCCCATCCGCCTGACTCGCGCCATCCTGGCGCTCGCCCTTCGGGCCAGCTCCGCTGTTCGCAGGCGCTAACGGCGCCTGCAGTCGGCACCTTCCCCCGCTTCGCAGGGGAAGGAAAAGCACGACGCATCAGTCTGGAATCCCTCCCCCGCCTGCGCGGAAACATCGGCAGGATAGCCGATGTTTGCAGCAGAGCTCCCCGAAGGGTGAGCCGCAAGGATGTGGCGAATACAAGGTGGCGGCAGCCGGAAGGGGGCGCTCGGTGCGAAGGCCTAGGCGGCGGCTGCTTCAAGCGTCACAGATCACTGAAACTGGTCAAGCCAAAACGGCGCCCCGCCTTAGCGGTTTCACGTCAGCCGCACCTCGCCATCGACAATTTCGACCGCGATCGGCGCAAGGGAATTTCCTCGCGCAGGACCGGCGAAGCAGCGTCCGGATTCGACGTAGAAGCAAGCGCCGTGCGCCGCGCAAATGATCTGGCCCGGCTCGAGAAGAAATCGGCCCGGCGCCCAGTCCAGGCGGCCGCCGGTATGCGGACATTCGTTGAAATAAGCGAGCACTTTCAAGCCCTGGCGCAGCAGGATCACCGAAAATACTCCGTCGTCGAATTCGGCATCGACGGCCGTCGCTCCGCCGTCGGGAATGGCGTCGAGTTGGCATAACGTTTTTCTAACACTCATCGGAGTATCTAGCCTTTCCCGCACTTGTGTCACGCGCGACGCATCCCCACCCTTGGGGCATTCTGCCATACGGAGTAAAGACGCCATGTTCTACTGGCGCTGGTTCAATCGTCCCCGACACCCGCTGATGCGCGTCTTTCTGGCCGCCATCGGCGCCGTGTTGCTGGTCGGCGTGCTGGTGTTCGGCTTCTTCGCGCTCGTCGCATTTGCATTCATCGGCAGCATCGTTGCGATTGTGCGCGCGATCAACCGCGCGAGCGCGGGCACGAGCAGCGTGCCGCACGCGGCCGGCGCGGTGGACCAGCGCGTCATCGAAGGCGAATTCGTCGTGCTGCGCAACGACGCGGCGCGGCTGAATCACTGACGTTCGTGACCGCGGCAATTCGGTGGGCCAAGGCCCACCCTACTAGCCGTGCACGGCGGGCCTTGGCCTGCCATCCTTCAACTCGGCAATAAACGGATAGCGGCAGTACCCTCCGCGCACTAGTCTGCGCGTCAGGAGGTAACTGCCATGACTGCAATGCCGAAGAACCTGAAGATTGATCCTCTCGACCGCGCCCTTGCGCTGATCGCCGATGCGGCCGACGCGCCGCCGCGCCTGAACGAACTGGCACGGTCCGTCGGACTGAGTCCGAGTCACCTGCAACGCGCATTCCGCAAACGCTACGGCGTCAGCCCGGCCGAGTACGCGCAGTCGCTGAAGCTGAAGAACCTGAAATCCGCGCTGCGCACCGCACCGCGTGTCGCCGACGCGATCTACGACGCCGGCTACGGCTCGGGCAGCCGCGTCTACGAGAAGACCGGGCAGCTGCTCGGCATGACGCCGGCAAGCTACCGTCGCGGCGCAGCCGGCGTCGCGTTGCGGTATACAACGCTGAAAACTCCACTCGGTCGCCTGCTGGTCGCGGCAACCGAGCGCGGCATCTGCTCGGTCGCGCTCGGCAACGAC